>JALSMT010000074.1 GCA_026987375.1 Thermaceae bacterium
GGCGGTGTCCCGTGGGCGGCTAGCCGTGTGTGTTTTTCGGAAACTCCAGAATACGGGTAGGCCAGCAGCGCTCGAGCCATTCCAGCGCCGCCGGCGCCGAGGCGCTAACCAAAAGCAGCTGCAGCCAATAAGGCATTGCAACAGCCGGCAAACGCACCGCCGCGCTGCTGAGGAGTAGCGCGATCGCCGCAACGACGGCGCGCAGGCCGGGGCCGGGGCCCGCGATCTTAGCGCCCGGCGGCAACCAAACGGCCCCCCTCCAAGAAGTCAACCCTTTGACGACCTCGGGCTTGCCGCGCCAGTCCGGCAGCTGCAGGTCGGGGCGCAGCGCCCGCAAGCAGTCCCAGAAGTTGTGCCAACCTCGCAAGCTAAGGGGAATCAGCCAGTCTTCACCGGACAGCCGCAGGCGCAGGGCGGGCAGCCAGCTCAAGCGAGAGGGAAGAAAAACCCAGTCCAATCGCGCAGTAGACGCTTGCTCCAGCTCGCGACACGAATCGCCGCGGCACAGCAAGGCCGGCGAGACCGTAAAGGAGGCGTCGCTGTCAAAAACAGCGGAGAGCAAAAGCCGCACCCCCAGCAAGACCAGCAATGCCGGCACCGCCAAAAACGGGAACCCCTGCGCCGCCAGACGAAAGCCCCAGAGAGGCAGCAGCGCGCCCGACAAGAGGCGCGCCATCCGCAGCGCCGCGCTTTCGGGTACGCGTCCCGCCCAAGCGCAGTAGGGCTCGCCCCCACGCCAGCCCTTAATGTCGCCTTTGGGGCTAGCCGCTGGGCCTCCTTTGTCGTCTTGTTCCAAAGGGTGTTTGTGACGCCAGTCCGGCGGGAGGTAACGGCGCAACAGACAATCCCGGGCCAGGAGCTCCGCGGGTCCCCCACCCAACGCGACCTCGCCGCCCGCGGCCGGGCGGACTGCTAGCTGGCGGGCAAAAAAGATAGGCCTTCCGGCGCGAGCAAAAACAGCGCCGTCTAGCGCCCCCGCCCGGGCCGAGGGTGGTGTTGATGCAGCGCCTTTGGCTATCATCTCAGATACATTCTACCGGCTAAGTTCGAGCTCGTTGCTGCCTGAGTCGTCCAGCCAGGGAGCGGCTACGATGCGCGGCGGGTAGACGGCGGTCAAAAGGTATTCGCTCAAGAACGAAAGCCCCATTGCCAGCAGCGCCATAACCAACGGCGTGAGCCGCTGGCCGGCCAGTGTACGAGCAAGATAATCGACAGTTATGCTGCCGCCTACTGCCAGGGACCAACGCAGGATACCGCCGGCCTGTCGCACCTTAACCTCCGGCGGCAGCACCAAGCCGTAGCGACGAGCGCCGGCCAGCCAGCGCCGCATAACCCGCAAGCGCCGCCAGTCAGGCAGGCCCAGGTCGGGGCGCAGTTTGCGCAGGCAGTCCCAAAATTCGTACCACCCCTCGTAACTGAGGGGCAACCGCCAGGTTTGCGAGCCCAACCTTAGCACCAGCGCCGGCGTCCAGCCGTGATACCAGGATTGGCGGATCCAGTCGAGGTCCACTCCTTTAAGGGCCGCCATCATGCGGCAATCATCGTTATATTTAATTTTCTCCGGGGAGATCGTGAAGACCAAGCGCCTGTGCCGCTCGCCCTCGCTGATGATCTGGTAGACAAGCAGCAAAACGCTCAGCATTAACAACGCTGCGTAGGTCGCTGAAATTACCTTTTTAATCAGAAGAAACACCATTAGCACTAGTATGCCGGCTGCAGATACATACGACATCGCCCGTTTCCAAGGCGGCTGCACTTTACTCTCGGCATAGGCGCAGGGACGCTTCAAGAACCCTCCTCCGCTCCGCTTTCTGCGCTCGAAGCCAGAACCTTGCGCAGCAGCCAGGAGCCCGCCGCTCCGGCCAGCCCGGCGGCAACCCAGCTCGGCAGCCGGTAGCCCAGGCGTATTTCCAGCAAGGCCGACAGCGCCCCCAGCGCGGCCGCCGTTACTATCAGCGCCAGCAGCGCCGGCAACCATTTCTTGGCGGAAGGGGCGCGCCGCTTTTGGCCGCTCGGAGCGCAAAAGGGCATGTCCCAGCTGCGCGTCCAGATTCGGCGCAGCGTGGCGTCTTCGCGCCATTCGTCCAGTTGCAGGTCGGGGCGCAGCTCGCGGATACGCCGCCAGAGCTCCTGCCAGCCGCAGAGTGAGAGCGGCGCGCGCCAGACCTCGCCGCCCTTCCACTCCAGAGCAATCGCCCCCTCGCGCATGTTGGCCAGCCAGGCGGCGTTTCGAATCTCGAAGCGGGCGGAGCTTAGCTCGTTCAAGCGGCGGCACTCAGCGCCGCGGCAGAGCCGTTCGCCCTTCAGCAGCAGGGGCCGCGCCCAGCGGCGCGAGCGAAAAACGGCGATGAGCATGTCGCTAAAGATCAAGCCGCCCAGCAGCGCCAGCCAGCGCGGGCCCGCCGACCAGAGCCAGACGGACAACGCCAGCATTAACAGCGTAAAGACCAGGCCGAGCCCGTAGTAGCGGCGCGGCCAGGCGCCGAGTTCGAGGTTTAACTTCTCTTTCGCCATGGCGGCCCTCCCTTGTTCGCCCGTCTTAACTAGAAACAGTCACTATGCCCGCTAGCTAGTGATGCTCTACATGGAACTCTACCATGGCAATATTATACGGCGGCCGCCGTAGAATGAAGCATGCAAAGACGCTGGTTGACGGTAGACCTGGCGAGCGGACGGGTATCCGAAAGCGCTATCGGCCCGCGCCAAGCCTTGCACGGGGGGCGCTGGCGGACCGTCCGCGAGCTGCTAGATCGCGGCGCGAGCGGGGTGGACCCGCTGAGCGCCGAAAACCCGCTAATCATCGCCACCGGCCCCTTCGCCGGTTCCAGTTTTTCCAGCGCCAACCGGCTGAGCATCGGCTTCAAGAGCCCGCTGACCGGCGGCGTCAAGGAGTCCAACTCGGGCGGGACCCTGGCCTACGCCCTGGGCAGGCTGGGGGTGGCCGGCCTGACGCTACTGGGGGCGGCGCAGGACTGGCTCTTGCTCCACCTCAGCGAAGAGGGGTTGCGGCTGGTAAACGCCGCGCCCTACCTGGGCCGCGGCGTTTACGAAACGGCGGAGATGCTGCGAAAGCGCTACCCCAAAGCGGTCAGCATCGGCCTGATTGGGCCGGTGGCCGAGTACGGCGGTCTTTTAGGCGGCTTCGCCATGAGCGACTCCGACTTTCAGCCGAGCCGGCTGGCGGCCCGCGGCGGCGTCGGCGCGGTATTCGCCGCCAAGCGGGTCAAGGCGATCGTGGTCGAAGGAGGGGCGACCCCCGAGTTCGCCAAGACGGCGGAGTTCAAGAAAGCCATGCGCGACTACGCCAAGGCGCTGATGGGCAGCGACGGCGTGCGCCGCTATACCGTAGTCGGCACCGCCGGCACCGCCGACTTCGAGAACATGCTGGGCGGCCTGCCCACCAAAAACTTCAGCCGCGGCCGTTTCGCCGAAGGCGAGAACCCGCTAGGCGGCGAGGCCCTGCGACGGACGATTCTGCGGCGCGACGGCCAGGGGGCCAGCGAGCACGCCTGCATGCCGGGTTGCGTCATCAAGTGTTCCAACAAGTTCCCCGACCGCGACGGGCGGGTAATCGTTAGCCCGCTCGAGTACGAAACGCTAGGCGTCGCCGGCAGCAACCTTTGCCTGCAAACCCTCGACGAGGTAGCCGAGCTTAACCGTCTGGCCAACGACCTGGGCGTTGACACCATTGAGTGGGGCGCCACCCTGGGGGTGGCCATGGACGCCGGCCTGGGCGAGTGGGGCGATATGGACTTCGTGCGCCGCGTCGCCCGCGAACTGCGAAGCGGCAGCCCCGAGGGGCGTCGCTACGCCGCGGGAACGGCCCGCTTCGCCCGCGCCATCGGCCACCAGCGCGCGCCTACGGTCCGCGACCAGGCGATGAGCGCCTACGACCCGCGGGTGGTCGAGGGCACCGGCGTAACCTTTATGACCAGCGCCCAAGGAGCCGACCACACCACCGGCAACGTCGCCCGCCTCAACCCGCGCGAAAAGAGCCTGGAAGAGCTGATGGACCTCAGTTTTGAGGCCCAAGTCAACATGGGGCTGGCCGACGCCTTAGGGATCTGCGCCTTTGGCGCCAGCGTCAACAACGCTCAGAAGGAAAAGGTGATGGCGGCGGCCGGATTGGCGGCGGGCCTGGCGACTGCGGCAGCCGACTTCGACCGCATCGGCCGCGAGGTGCTGGCCATGGAGCTGGAGTTCAACCGCGCCGCCGGCCAGCCCGACGTCATGCCGCTGCCCGACTTCATGTACCAAGAGCCGTTGCCGCCGCAGAACCTCGTCGCGCGGCTGACCCTGGAGGCGCTGAGCGGGTTCTGGCAGAGGCTCGAGGAGTAACGCTTAGCGAGACACGCCGCGCAAGAAGAGCTCTTTCATCAGCTCGCCGTCGTAGGGGTCGCGCCCTTCTTCGGCCATGAAGTCGGTAACGGCGGGGTTGAAAAGCAGGGTGAGCAGCAGCCCAGCCAGCTCGGCAGGCGGCAGATTGCGCACTTCGGCGGCGTCTATTCCTTCTTTGATGAGGCGGGTTATTACTCCTTCCAGCTCTTTTTCGAGCTCGCGAAAGTTCTCGTCGCGCGCCAGGCTGGGCAGCGAGTTGGCGGTCATTACCGCGCGAAAAACACCGCGATTTTGCTTTTGAAACCTGACCGCCTCGTCCACCAAAAGACTCAGTTTTTCGGTAAAAGAGCCCGCGCCGCCAACTATTTCTTGAAAGATGGCTATTAGTTCCTCCAGTTTCCACTCGGTCAAACCCTTGAGGATCGACTGCTTGTCGCTGAAGTACTTATACAGGGCCGGTCTGGTCAGCAGGGCCCGCTCGGCGATCTCGTCCATGGTCGTCTTGGGGTAGCCCTTCTCGCCAAAAACCTCCAAGGCCGCCTGCAAAATCTCACGCCTGCGCTTCTCGCGCCGCTTTTCTCTGAGGCTGGCCGTGGCTTCGTACATTGGCGTCTCCATTATTACAGACCGCGCCGCCCAGGGCGGGCGTTGACATAGTGCATAGTATAGTATACAGTCTGTAAACGTGTTAGACACCACGTCGTTTGAAAGGAGCGCCACTCACCGTGCAGTTACTTAGTCAGACAGCCGTCCGTCACCCTTGGCGGGTGATACTCGCCTTTTTAATCATCAGCCTGGGCTTTGGGCTGGGTCTTAAGGGGCTCGAGCTAGACAATTCGCCGGAGTCGCTGGTGCCGCCCGACCTGCCCGCCAAGCTGCTTCTCGACCAGGCGCGCCAGACCTTCGGCGGCGGCGACATGGAGTTTGCCGCCCTCGAAGGCGACGTCTGGACGCCGCAAGCCCTCGCAGACCTGCGCAAGGCGACCGTCGCGGTCGGCCAGATAGAGGGCGTAAAGCGCGTCACCAGCCTGGCCAACGCCAAGCGTATGGAGGAAGACAACGGCTTTTTGGTGGTCGAAGACCTCCTGCCGGACTCGCTCAGCCCAGCCGAGATACCGCAGATCCGCGCTTACGTGGACAAACACCCTCTCTACTCTGGCCGCCTGGCCAGCAAAGACGGGCGCTACGCCGCGGTGATAATCGAGGTCGACTCCAAGAGCGACATGAAAAAGCTCAATCACCAGATCGAAGCGGCCCTGACGGCCAGCTGGCGGGGCCCCGTACACCTGGCGGGCACCCCGGCCCTCTCCGGCTACATTCTCGACACCATGGCGCGCGACATTCCCCGACAGCTGCTGCTGGCGCTCTTGATAATTGCGCTGGTCTTCTTCGTCAACTTCCGCAGCCAGCGCGGAGTGTTGCTGCCGCTGCTCACCGTGCTGGTGTCTTTGGTCTGGGCGCTGGGGCTGGGGGGCTGGCTGGGCTTCAAGCTGGGTATGGTCAGCTCTATCCTGCCGGTGGTGGTGCTGGCGGTAGGCAGCTCGTTCACCCTGCACGTGCTCAACCGCTTCTACCACGAGCTGGCGGCGGGGGCCCAGCGCCGCGAGGCGGTGCTGCTGGCGGTGCGGGAAACCGGCCTGGGCGTACTCGTCTCGGCGCTGGCGGCCGGCGCCGGCCTGGCGGCGCTCTACACCTCGAGCGTTCCCCAGATAAAGTCTTTCGGTCTGCTGGCGGCCTTCGGCGTCCTCTCGGCGTTTTTGGCTTCTTCGCTGCTCATCCCGGCAGTCTTGGCGTTGCTCAAGGACCCGCGCCTGGTAATGGACCCCGAGCGCCCCGACGCGGTCAGCCGCGCCATGCGCTCCCTGGGGGCCTGGCTGCCGCGCGCCCGCTGGGGAATACTGCTGGCGGCGCTGCTCTTCTTGGGCGTGATGTTTTACTTCATCCCCCGCATCCAGGCGGAGACCAGCTTTCTATCGTACTTCCCCAAGACGGCGCCGCCGCGCATGGCCACCGAACTAGTGGACCGCGTTTTCGGCGGCTCCGACAACGTCATCTTGGTAGTCGACGGCGACCTCAAGGACCCGGAGCTGTTGGGCGCCATCTACCGCTTCGAGCAGAAGGTCGCCGCTTATCCCCAGGTAGGCTCGGCGGCCTCGATCGCCGACGTGGTGCGCGAGCTGCACAAAGCGCTCACCGGAGCCTACGGCCTGCCTGATACTCGCGACGGCGTAGCCCAGGAGTTGCTGCTCTACCAGATGTCGGGCGACCCCGAAGAACTGGCCCAGTTCATGGACGAAGGGGCTACGACCGCGCAGATCACGGTACAGGTGCGTTCGCTGCCCTCGCGCGAGATGCAAAACCTGGTGGCGCGCATACAAAAGGACGCCGACGCCATAATCGGCCCCAAGGCCGACTCGGTGCGCGCCACCGGCACCACGGTGCTGATGCTCGAGACCATGCGCCTGATCCTGCACGACCAGTACGTCTCGCTGGCCCTGGCGTTCGTGCTGGTGGCCCTCTTCAACGCCCTGCTGCTGCGTTCGTGGGTGGTCGGTTTGGTCAGCATAGTGCCGCTCTTGCTAACGGTCTCGGGGCAGTTCGGCCTCATGGGGATGTTCGGCGTTCCCCTGGACACCGCCACGGCGCTCATAGGCGCCATCGCCATCGGCGTGGGCGACTATTCGGTGCACATCATCGTGCGTTACCTGGAAGAGCTGCGCAAGGGTCGCGCGGCGGTGGCGGCGGCGCGCGAAAGCTTGTACGTTTCCGGGCGCGCCGTCTTCTTCACCGCGCTGGCCATTGGCGGCGGTTTCATGGCCTTGCTGCTGTCCGGGTTCGCCCCCATTCAAACCTTCGCCAAACTCATGGGCTTCACCGTGGGCGCCACCGCGCTCTTCGCGCTCACGGCCCTGCCCGCGGCTTTACTGGTTTTCGTTCGCGGCAAAGAAAGGAAAGAGGTGGTTAACGATGCGTAAGTTATTGACGGTGGTACTGCTGGTTTCGGCTTCTCTGGCGCTCGCCATCAGCGGCGAAGAGGTAATGCAGAAGGTTGACGCTCATCCCAGCCCAACCTCCCTGCAAGGGACCATGGTCATGCGCCTAGTCAGCAAGCAGGGCAAGGAGCTGACCCGCGAGATCCAGGTCTGGAGCAGGAAGACCGGCGGCGAAGAGAAGATGTTGATCAAGTTCGTGGCGCCGGCCGACGTGAAGGGCACGGCCTTTCTGACGATTAAAAAGGACGGGAAAGAAGAGATGAAGCTCTACCTGCCGGCCCTCAAGCGGGTGCGGCGCATCGCCAGCAGTCAGAAGAAAGGCTCGTTCATGGGCTCCGACTTCAGCTACGACGACATCTCCAACCTGAGCGGCATGAAGATCGAAGACTACAGCCACAAACTGCTGCGCACCGAGAAAAAGGACGGCCAGGAGTTTTACGTGGTCGAGTCTACCCCCAAGCCGGGCGTAGAGAGCAGCTACTCCAAGCAGATAGTCTGGGTGCCGGCCGACACCTTCGTGCCGACGCGTATCGAGTTTTACAAAAACGGCAAGCTCTACAAGGTGCTGACCAACGCTGAGGTCAAGAGCTTTGCGGAGGGCAAGTATCTGATTCCGACCCTCTTGCAGATGGAAAACGTGCAGACGGGACACAAGACGGTGCTCGAGCAGAAGGACCTCAAAATCGACGTGGCCATTCCCGACTCGGTTTTCAGCGAGCGCTTCATGAAGCGGTAGGAGGCTGACGATGAAAAAGATACTCTTCACTTTCGTCTTTTTAGGGCTGGCGCTGGCCCAGGTTAACCTGAGCGGCAAGCTGCACACCACCTTTGGCGTCAGGCCCGCCAGCGGCGCGATAAGCGGCGACAGCGCGGCGCTGGACCTCAACCTCGACTACAGCCTCAGCGACGCCGAGTTGCACGCGGCGCTGCGTTTCGGCTACGACCCGCTGCGCGGTGGAGCTTACTACTCGCTGGGCGAGGCCTACGCGCGCGTTTACCTGCCGCAACTCGACCTAAGCCTGGGCCGCGAGGTGGTTTCTTGGGGCAAGGTGGACCTGCTCAGCCCCCTCGACGTCGTCAACCCGCGCGACCTCAGCAGCCCGCTCAACCCCGAAAAACAGGCCGCGGCCATGCTGCACGCGGTCTTCTATCCGCTGGCGGACGGCGACTACCAGATAGAGCTGGTCTGGCTTCCCGTTTTCCAACCCTCTACGCCCCCAGCTGGCGACTGGGCGCCGCAACCCAACCTGCCGCCCGGGGTAACGCAAGTACGGCGGGAGCTGCCCAAAAGCAACCTGCAAAACGGCGTCTTCGGGTTGCGCGCCTCCGCCAGCGCAGACGTTCTCGACGGCCTCGACCTGGCCGCCGAGGTGGTGCGCGGCTACTTCCCTTTCCCCAGCCCCGAGGGAGTCGAGCCGGTGGACCCCGCCCAGCCCGCCGGGCCGTTCCGGCTGCTGCTGGGCTACGACCGCTATACCCTCTTCGGCGGCGACTTCGCCCTGGCGTTCTCGATTCCGGGGGTAGCCGAGGGGCTGGTGCTGCGCGGCGAGGCGGCCTACGCCCTGACCGCCGACGCCGGCGGCGGCGACCACTACGAACAGAACCCCTACGCCAGCGGCGTCCTGGGGCTCGAGTACACCTGGGCCGACGGCCCTACCACCATCCTCGTCTACGACCTGAAGTGGCAAAAAGCCGACTCCCCCGCGCCAGACACCCTCAGCCAGCGCCTGGGGCTGCTGGCCCGCTACGATTACAACGAGCGCCTGGGGTTGCAGGGCGCCTGGCTGCACAACCTCAGCGACGGCTCAGGGGTTGTGCGCTCGAGCGCCAGCTACACCTTTGCCGACGGGGTAAAGGGCCAGCTGGCGGGAGCTTTCCTCTACGGCGCCGACGGGACCCAGTTTGGCGTTTGGCGTAATAACAGCAGCTTGCAAGTCTCGCTCGACTACAGCTTCTGAAGCCTCTAAGCAAGTGCGCGCGCCCCGGCCGGGGCGCGCGCACTCCACTTGCTGCTAGCGCACGAAGACGGCGGCGCTTACGAACTGCAGCGCCTCCGAACAGTCTTTACCGGGCTGGAACTCGGCCTGAAGGCGGCCGGAGTCCTGCAGGCGCAGCAGCACCCGGCCCTCCGGAGTGGTGGTGCCCGGCTGCGCGGTGGGGTAGCAGTAGGTAGCGCCGGGCGTCACCTGCTCGAAGGGGCGGTTCACGCTTCCGCCGGCCTCCGGGGAAAAACGCACCACCCGGCCCGCCAGCGCCCCCAGCGAGGTTCCGGCGCTGATGGCGTAGAGTCCGGGGTCGACGTTGTCCTTCACCAGCGCCAGGTGCGGGTCTTCCGGAAAGAACGGCTCGCCCTCGCGGAACCAGTTGCCCATGGCGGTACCGGCCGCGTCGTAGGCCATCTGCCCGTGCAGCGGCGGCTGGGTGCGCCGGTTGCCCTGGAAGTCGCCCATCTTGGGGTTCACCACGTCTTGCAGTGCTGGCGTCAGGTAGTCAAGAGGGCTGACCGCAAAGAGCAGGAAGGCGGCCTCGCTGCGGTAGCGGGATGGGTTGGCGTAGGCGTTTTGTTCGCGCCGGTAGTCCTTGGCCCCCAGGTCGAGGGCGTACTGGCCGGGGTTGCCGCCCGCCAGACCCACTTCCTCTCCGGCCGCCACCTCGACGTGCAGGCGGTACTGGCAGCGCCTGTAGGTGTTGCCGCCGGTGGTGTAGCTGTCGCAGCGCGTGGGGTTGCCCAGCTCGGCCTGTAGGGCCGCGCTTATCTGGGAGAGGTGGCCGTAGTGCACCGAGAAGTCGCGGCATACGCCCAGCGTCAGGTCGTAGTCGTGGAAGCCCCGGTTCACGTGCTCGACGTCTTCGACCTCGACCACGCTTCCCCGGGCCACGGCCAGGGCCGGCACTTGCAGGGTGAGTTCTGTATTGGCCGGGTCCAGCGGCAGCACGAAGTAGTGGTGCTCGGTGGGGAGGGTGTGGTCGCTGGGGCTGAGGTTGCCCAGCGGCACCACGCTGGTAAAGTCGCTCACCGCCAACGGTAGGGAAGTTAGCCGCACTTCTCTCTGGCAAGCCGGGAGAGAGAACAAGTTGCTATGTTCGTCGCCGCCGCAGCTAGTCAAGGCAAAAAGCAGCAGGGGTACAGCCGCCTTCACAATAGTACGCATTGCCGCCTCCTTCGCCCCACTCTACCAAACGGGTAGAATGCGCCAATGGTCCACCGCGTCACCTGCCCGCTCGACTGCCCCGACCGCTGCCGCCTGCTCGTGACCGTGGAGGAGGGGCGGGTCGTCCGCGTTACGGGCGACCCCGACCACCCCACCACCCGCGGCTTCGCCTGCGCCAAGACCAACCGCTGGGGCGAGCGCCAGCACCACCCGGACCGTCCGCTTTACCCCATGCGCCGGGTGGGGCCCAAGGGCGCGGGCCGCTTCGAGCGCGTGAGCTGGGACGAGGCGCTGGACGCGATCGCCGAGCGGCTGGGGCAGGTGCTCGACGAACACGGCGGCCAGGCCGTGGCCCGCTACCACTACGCCGGCACGACCGGGCTGAGCGAGGGGCGGCGGCCGCTGGCCTTCTTTCGCGCCATCGGCGCCTGCGAGCTCGACGAGACGATCTGCGCCAGCGCCGGCGGCGAGGCCTGGGAGATGGCCTACGGGCCCCACAAGACCGGCACCGACCCCGAGAACGTGGGCGGGGCCGAGTTCATCGTGCTTTGGGGAACGAACCCGCTTTCGACCAACACCCACCTGGCGCCCTTCCTGAAGGAGGCGCGCAGGAGCGGGGCCGAGATCTGGCACGTCGACCCCTACGAGAACCGCACCGCCCGCTTCGCCGACCGTCACCTGAAGATCCGCCCCGGCAGCGACGCGGCGCTTGCCTACGCGGTGGCGCGGGTGCTCTTCGAGGAAGGG
>JALSMT010000075.1 GCA_026987375.1 Thermaceae bacterium
TGGTTGTGCTAACCTAAAATTGACCAGCAAAGAGGTGTTGTGCTAACCCAAAATTGACCACCTTGAGCACAGAATCGTCCTCATATTATGGTAGGAAAAAACCATAATCAGGGAGGAGAGGAGTTGCTTAACATGGATCAATATGAGTTTATCCGTACGGCCCATCGGGTCTACGACAAAAACATCAGCGAGTTGTCGAGGGTGACGGGCCATTCTCGTAATACAGTAAAAAAGGCTCTTCGTGGAGAACCCTGGGGGTACAGAGAGCGTAAGAAGCAGCCGTTTCCTATATTAGGCCCTTATCTTGAAACCATCGACAGCTGGTTGATCGCAGACAAGGAAGTTCCTAAGAAGCAGCGGCATACAGCCCGCCGGATTTATAACCGCCTTGTCAATGAGCACAGCTATGCAGGAGGGGAATCGACAGTTCGCCGTTATGTGAGCATGGCGAAGATAAAGCTTGGTATTGATCGTCCCGGGGCGTTTATTCCGTGTGATCCTGAAGCCGGCTTTGAGGCCGAGGTTGATTGGGGTACAGCCACGGCAGTGATTGGTGGTAATCGGCAGGCGATCAAGATATTCTGCATGCGCTCCAAGTACTCAGGCAAACACTTTGTCCGCGCCTATCCGTGCGAGCGTCAGCAGGCGTTTTTTGACGCCCACCTGCATGGTTTCCAGTTTTTTGGCGGTATTTTTCCTGTCCTGATCTATGACAACCTGACCACAGCGGTACGTAAGGTTCTGCAGGGTCGTAATCGTCTAGAGCAAGAGTCCTTTGTGAAGTTTCGTGCCTACCATAACTTTGAGGCCCGTTTCACCAACCCCGCCGCCGGGAACGAAAAAGGCGGGGTCGAGGGGCTTGTTGGTTTTTCCAGGCGTAATTATCTGGTCCCGATCCCTGATGTCGAGAGTTTTGTGGAACTGAACAGCAAACTGCTGGAACAATGCCGGTCCTATGGCGGGCACACGATTTCCGGCCGGGAGCATACCGTAGAAGAACTGTTTACAATGGAGAAGGATCATCTGCTTACCCCGCCGGAACATGTTTTCAGTAATCATCTGTCCCTGAGTTGCAAGGTGGACAAATTCGGCACCGTGATAGTGGACAAAAACCGCTACTCGGTGCCTACCAACTATGCCGGGCTTGGCGTAAGCGTGCTGCTGGGAGTGGATCGGGTAAAAATTTACCACAGAAACAAGATAGTTGCGGATCATGAACGGGTGTATGGCAACAACAAATGGCAGCTGGATCCCGACCATTACCTGGATCTGCTCCAGAAACGGCCCATGGCGTTTGCCAGTGCCCGTCCCATGCGTCAATGGCGGGCCAGTTGGCCGGTCTGCTATGAGAACCTCCTTGAACGATTTCAGCAAAGCCAGGGGGATACCCGTGGCATTAAGGATTTTATAATTGTGCTCATGCTGCATCGCCGCTATAAGCCCTCTGAGGTTGAAGCTGCGGTGGAGCTGGCTCTGGAACAGGGGATCAGCTCCAGTGATGGAGTGCGCCACCTGCTCATTTACGCCAACGAACCGAGGGTAGAAACTGCACCCCTGGATGGCTGGGAATCCATTGCCCCAGCCGACATTCGCCAATACGGACAGTTGGGAGGTGTGCAATGACGGAGACAGCCCTGTTCGAGCTCAAGGCGAACCTGAAAGACTTGAAGCTGTCGGCCATGGCCCGGGAGCTGGACACCAGCCTGCGACAGGCCAGGGATGCTGGTATGGGATATGAGGAATTGTTCATAGACCTGACTCGCCTGGAGATAGCATCCCGCGCCGCCAACCGTCTGAAACGCAGAACCCGCGAGGCCCGGTTTCCGTTGCTCAAGCCCCTGGATTCTTTTGACCTGTCCGCAGTGCCGGAACTGGACATCAGGCTGTTTCGTGAACTGGTTACCTGCGAGTATATCCGGGAACACCGGAATGTGATTTTTTTAGGTAAGAGCGGAACCGGGAAGACCCACATGGCCACAGCCCTTGGCCTGGAGGCCTGTAAAAACAATTACCGAACTCGTTTTGTGACCTGCTACGGCCTGGTTAATGAACTGATCGAGGCCAGGGAAGAACGTGACCTGCAGCGAATGCTGAAGCGCTACAGCCGTTACGACCTCCTGATCCTTGATGAGCTGGGCTACATCCCTTTTTCCAGAGAAGGAGCAGAACTGCTCTTCCAGGTTCTTGCCGAGCGCTACGAGAAGGGTGCAGTGATGATTACCAGCAACCTCGGCTTTGCCGACTGGACCCAGGTCTTTGGAGACCAGGCCATGACCGCCGCTCTTCTGGATCGGCTTACCCATAAGGCCAGGATTATCAACTGCAACTGGCAGAGCTACCGCCTGAAGCAGAGTATAGACGAGAGTCGCTTAATCAAAAAGGAAAGCGATGGAGACACCAACACACCCTGAAAAGGCTGACGGGGCATTCAGGCCCAATACAGAGCAAAGCGTGAAATGACAAGGTGTTGTCGTGCTGTTTATTTCACCGAACTTTGTCCACATTAAAATACGTCATATTTTAGGCAGTTGCCGGTTTGAAAGACTATCGTGAGGGCTTCGCCCAGTTTACATGATTGGGGCATTGCCCCAAACCCCAAGGTTTTATGAGGCATAAGGAGAGCAGCGAATAAAAAACACTCCAAAATCAATTGCCTGATTATCAGACCAAAACATGCCGGCATTTTGTAAAAGAAAGTGACAGACAACACAAGGTAACGAAAAACAAGCGGTGGCCACCAAGGCCGGGCCGGTAATTCCAGTCGCCCTACGGGCTCCCTCCATTACCGGCCCGGCC
>JALSMT010000076.1 GCA_026987375.1 Thermaceae bacterium
GCCTACCCGCCCGAGGCCTTTTCCGCCGCCTTCGGAGCCGCGGCGGTGCTGGGAACGCTGGCGCTGGCGGCGTTCGCTTGGGGACACCGGTTCGGAACAAGGGAGGGAAGATGATCGTACGCATGTGGCACGGAAGAGTACCGCACGAGAAGGCCAAGGACTACCGCAGCTTCTTGAACGAAAGGGCGGTGCCCGACTACCGCACAACCCCGGGAAACCTGGGGGTACTGATCCTCGAGCGCACCGCCGAGGACGCGGTGCACTTCGTCACCCTCACCTACTGGACCGACGAGGAGGTGATCCGGGCCTTCGCCGGGGACGAGGTGCTGAAGGCCAAGTACTACCCCGAGGACCGCGACTTCCTGCTCGAGTTCGAGCCCGAGGTGGTGCACTACGAGGTGGTGGGCGGCGCCGGGGGCGTGCGGCTCGAGCCCTGATCGAGCGGCGCGTCGCTTAACGGCACGAGCAAAGGGAGCCGGACCCGGCTCCCTTTGCTCGTGCCGTCCAGGACGGCTTCTTTCTGGTGGCGGTGGGCGGACTTGAACCGCCGACTCCACGATTATGAGTCGTGTGCTCTAACCAGCTGAGCTACACCGCCCTACGATGAGCTCCACAGGCAAGTTTAGCTTACGCATAGGTGATGGTCAAGCTGGCGTAATCTGACGGTGAATGCTAAGCTCTCTGGACTAAAACTGTCGCACCATTTCTTTTCTGCAACGCTCAGGAGTGCGTCTCTTGGTGCGCCGGTAGGCGTGGAGGGAGGATAAGTGTAGCACATTGGGCGCTTAGAAATCTCTGTTGTCTCAGGGTTTCTAGCCGTTGCCCACGGCCTTTTCTGCGACACCAGGCAACGGCCGGCGGATTTCTGCCTGCGCGGGGATGAGACTAGGCGCGTGCTCGTAGCCTTGGGGGGTTCATCGTCGGGCCGCCCCAAGCGCTCCAGGGGAGAATGGCGCTTCGAAGGGGCGGCTATGAGAGCGTGGAAGTGCGGCTCTGTTGTGTTGGGGACGGCGTCTTTCACACCGCGCTAAAGTACTATTGCAGCTAGCGGGATATTCGGTGTGAATGGCTTGCGCCAGCACGCCGCCTGCGGCTTTCCCTGGCTCATATTGATGAGAGAGCGGCTTGCTATCGATCGCGGGTTAGTCAGTCGCTTCAATCGTGCGAGCTTAGCAGCTCACGGGCGTGTTCCAGCGCGGTGGCGCTATAAGAGCCGGAGAGCATGCGCGCTAGCTCGCGCACCCGTTGCTCCCCTTCGACCAGTTCGACTACGCTGCCGTCTTCCCGCCGCATTACCCGGAAGTGGGCGTCGGCGCGGGCCGCTATCTGCGCCAAGTGGGTAACGACCAAGACCTGGTGTTTGCTGGCAAGCCTTTTGAGCCTAGCGGCGACGCTGCCCGCCGTTTCGCCGCCGATTCCCACGTCTATTTCGTCGAAAACGAGCGTTTCGCTGTCCGCCCCGGTGTGTAAGGCTAGCGCCAGCATGATGCGGCTAAGCTCGCCGCCGCTGGCGGCTTTTTCCACAGGCGCTAGTTCCAGGTCCGGGGTGGCGGCGAAGAGAAAGGACACGTCGTCTTTTCCGCTGACACCTGCTTCGGCAAGCTGCTTGATCCTGATCTTGAAGGTTGCCGCGGGCATTCCTAACTGGTGCAGCTCTTCTTCGATCAGGGGTTGCAATCGCCTTGCGGCGGCGGTTCTTTCTTCGCTGAGTCGCACTGCCGCCGTTGAGAGCCTGCTTTCGGCTAGCTCTAGCTCTTTTTCCAGCTCGCTCAGGCGTAGGTCTACGGACTCGAGCTGCTCTATTTCATTTCGCAAGTCCGCCGCGTAGCTAAGTACGTCGTCAAGCTCGGGTCCGTATTTCCGCATAAGGCGTTGCAGATCGGCTAGGCGCGACTGCACCTGTTCGAGTCTTTGCGGGTCCGCCTCCAGGCTGGCGCCGTATGAATCCAGCTCGCTCGCTATTGCGCTCAGGGAGTCGTGACAGCCTGCCAGGTCAGCGCTAAGCGCCTCCAGACTAGAGGTGAGGCGAGAGGCCGCCTGTAGTTCTCTGAGGGCGAGAGATACCGCTTCCAGGGCGTTTTGCTCTCCTTGTGAAAGGGCTCCTTGGGCGGTCGCCAGGTGCATGATTATCTCATCAGCGTGTCCCAGCCTACGCGCTTCGTCTTGCAGGGCTTGCAGTTCGTCTATCTGTGGGTTTACCTTGGATATTTCCTCCAACTCGAAACGAAGGATGTCCAGCCGCCTTTCGCGCTGGGCGGACTTCTCCCTCAGCTCGTCCACCTCTTTTTGCAGGGAGCGCCACTGGTGGAATGCTTTCCGGTAATTATTTAAAACTTCTTGCTCTACGCTGCGATCCAGCGCGTCTCTGTGTTTGTTCTTGCGCCCCAGCGCCAGCGCGGCGTGTTGCGTGTGGATGGTGACGCGGGCGCTCAGGGCTTCGCGCAGCTCGCCAATGGTAACTACTTCTCCATCGATACGAGACACGCTCCTGGCGGCGGTCACTTTTCTGCTGTAAGGCGCGCCGCTCACCCACGCCGTCACCAGCAGTGAAGAGGCGGAGGGCCTGATCAGCGAGGGGTCCGCTTTACCACCCAGCAGCAATCCCAAAGCGCCCACCAAGATGGATTTACCAGTTCCCGTCTCGCCGCTCAGCACCGTTAAACCAGGACCCAGGCGCAGCGTGGCCGCGGCGATGGCGGCCAGGTTTTTTACCTCCAGACGCTCTAGCATCTCTTTGATTCTAGCGTAGACTATTATCGTGTTTTGCCACGTATGGAGGGCCCGTGAAAGAACTTGACATCGAACAACTCGTGGCCGACGCCGAGAAGTGCGTCAGGTGTGGGCTTTGCCTTTCGGTGTGCCCTACGTACCGTGATTCGCAGATGGAAATCCAAAGCCCGCGCGGCCGGGTGCTGCTTTACGCTGACCAGGCGCAAGGATTGCTAGACGATCCGTTAAAGGTTTTGGAGGCGGCGTACGATTGTCTGGAATGCCGCGCTTGCCAGACCGTCTGCCCTAACGACGTTAAACCAGGCGAGGCGGCGGTTGACGCCAAGGTAACGCTGCAGGGCGGCAAACCGCAAAATATGCTCGTCAAGACCGCGCTCGCCGTTTTTCATTACCCGCTACTCATCGATCTGGCCAATCTGCTGCTGGTCGTCTACCAGTCGCTGGGGTTGCAGTGGCTGTTGCGTCGTACCAGGCTGCTCGAGCGCGTCGGTCTCGGCAAGCTGCAGTTTGCCGAGTCGTTGCTGCCCGGCAGGCGCATAAGGCCCGCCATGCGCCTCTTTTACCCCAAAAAGGTTGAACCGCCGGGTAAGCCCAAGGGAACGGTCGCCTTCTTTTTGGGCTGCGTAATGAACCTTATCTTCTCCGAATCATCCACGGCGGCGGTGGAGGTCATCCGCCGCAGCGGTTGGCGAGTGCTTATCCCACGAGAGACCACCTGCTGTGGAGCGCCTCACATAGAAGAGGGAGACTGGTTCGGCTATAAAAAACTAGCGCAAAAAAACCTCGATTACTACGGCAGGCTCGAGGTAGACTACATCCTCACCGATTGCGCCGCCTGCGGCGCCGAGCTAAAGGGTTACCTCAAGCACTTCGGCAACGACCCGGTCTACGGACCCCTGGCCGCCAGGGTCGCCGAGAAAACCCTGATGTTCAGCGAGTTCGTGGCTATGGAGGGTCTGCCGGGCTCGGCTCGCTTCCCCTTCGCCACCACTCACCAGCACGCCTGCCATGCCTGCCACGCCCAGGGGGTCAAAGAGCAGCCCGAGCAGGTGCTAAGCTTCGCCACCGATTATCACCCTCTGGAAGGCAGCACCGATTGTTGTGGTTCAGCCGGAGTTTACAACCTTACCCACACGGAGGAGAGCATGCGCATCCTGCGGCGCAAGATGGAGAGCGTGGGCCGCTCCGGTGCCGAGGTCTTGACGGTCGAGAACCCCGGCTGCCTGCTGCAACTGGATATGGGCGCACGCCGCTACGGGCCCGAAGTGCGGGTGCGCCACATTGCCGAGGTGGTGTTGGAAGCCATGAAGAGCGCGGAAGGTGCGGCTGACTAACGTTTGTTTAGAAGATATTCCATGGCGTACTTGTACCCTCGAGGGCCCAGGCCGCTAATCTGGGCCACGCACGCCGCGGCGGTAACGCTGGTCTTGCGGAACTCCTCGCGAGCGTAAATGTTAGACAGGTGCACCTCGACAACCGGTAGAGGTTGCGCCATAATAGCGTCCATCAGCGCGTAGCTGTAGTGGGTCAGGGCTCCAGGGTTGAGAACGATGCCGCCAAACCCTTCCTGCTGAGCCTGTTGTATCCATTCGATGAGCTGGCCTTCGTAGTTTGACTGCCTGCTACTCACCGGCGTGCCCAGCTCGGCGGCCCAGGAGTCAATCATTTCTTCTAGTTCTTCCAAAGTAGTGTTGCCGTAGACGTTAGGCTGGCGCTCACCCAGCAGGTTTAGATTTGGACCGTTCAGTACCAGAATCATGGCTCCCCCTAACCAGCATACCGCTCTACCGCTTTGCGCCAGTCGGAAAAGGCCTCTCGCAGAACCTGGTCTTGCACCGTGGACACCTTCGCCTCGCCTAGCGAGACGGGTATGACCCAGTGGATTTCCTGGCCGCGCTTCTTTTTGTCGCGGTTAATGTAGCTGTAAAGATCTTCCCAGGAGGCCTGAAGGGGCAGGTGCGGCTCCAGCCAGGAAAGCAGCTCCTCGAGGTGCGGGGTAATATCCTGATAGCCGAGTCGCACTGCTACTAGAGCAGAGTAGAGCATCCCAAAAGCCACGGCCTGACCGTGGCTGAGGCGGTGCCCGCTGCTTATCTCGAGAGCGTGGGCCAGGGTATGCCCTAGGTTTAGTTTGGCCCTTTCCCCGGACTCGCGCATGTCCTTTTCCACTACGGCTATCTTGGTCTGGGCCGCCCGCGCAAGGTACTCTTCAAGCTCGGCTGAATCGGGGGAAAGCCGCCAGGGCTGCAAGAGCACGGCGTCGCCGCTGAGAATGCCGTGTTTAAATGCCTCGACGAGGCCTTCGCGGAAGCGCTCCCGGGGCAAGGTGGCCAGCGACTCCAGTTCGGCGTAGACGCCGCGCGGCGGGTGGAACGCTCCTACCAGGTTCTTGCCTTCCGGCAGGTTGATGCCGGTCTTACCGCCTATGGCGGCGTCTACCATGGCCAGCGTGGTGGTGGGCCAGGCGCGCCAGGCTATGCCGCGCAGATAAGTTGCCGCAACGAAACCCACCAGGTCGGTAATGGTGCCGCCGCCCACCGCCCACAGCTCCGCGTCACGCGGCAGGCCGCTAAGAGCCATTTTACGCAGGATGCCTTCGAACACTCCGAAACTTTTAGCTTGCTCTCCGGCGGTTACGGCGGCGCTCTCGGCCCCTGCCGATTCGGCCAGGGGCTCGGCCAGATAGGCAACCTTGGGGTCGTAGATGACCGCGACCGGGCTGTTTGTGGCGGGGAACGGCACACTGCGTCCTATGACGACTGAGTGGTCGTGTGGCGGGGCGACGTGCAGTTTAATCATCTTGCTCCTTGCGTTGCCAAAGCTTGTCGATAATCTCGGCGACTACGTCTTTGGCCGGCCTGCCGTCGGTGGAGGCGTGTATGTGGGCTTCCTTGTAGATTGATTCTCGCTGAGAGAGCAACTTGCGAATGCGCTCCAGGGCGTCGTTCCCGGCCAGTAAAGGGCGTTGGCCAGGTCTTCTCTGAACGCGTGTGTGTATCGTTTCCGGGCTTGCCCACAGCGCTACTACCGGCCCGCGCGCCAGTAGCAGGCGGCGGTTTTCGGGATTGGTGTAGGTTCCCCCGCCCAAAGAGAGGACCATGTAGTCGTGTTTTACGAGCTCTTTTACCGCTTCGGCCTCCATCCGCCTGAAGGATTCCTCGCCGATGTAGCGGAATATATCGGCGACGGAGAGGCCGCTGGCGCGTTCGATGTACCTATCCAGGTCTACGAAGTGCAGCACTAGTTTCTGAGCGAGCTCTCTACCAATTCGCGTCTTGCCGACACCCATAAAACCGGTGAGCGCCACCCAGGTAACGGGCCTTTTTATATCAATCCTATTCATCAAAACCTGCTCGCGTACTTGCGGTAAGCAGCGACCCGCTCTTTTAACTCAGCTACGGTGTCGCCGCCGAACTTGAGTAGATAGGCGTCCGCTAAGACTATCGCCACCACCGCCTCCAAAATAACGCTGGCGGCCGGTACCGCTGTAACGTCGGAGCGCTCACGGGCGGCGTCAGCAGGTTGGTGAGTGATTACGTCAGCCGACGGTAGCGGGCGCATTAGCGTGGCTATCGGTTTAAGAGCCGCCCTGACCACCAGCTCGGCGCCGTTGGTCATGCCCCCTTCCAGGCCGCCGGCGCGGTTGCTCTTGCGGTACCAACCCTTTTCGCCGTAGTAGAGGGCGTCGTGCACCTGCGAACCTTTCATGGAGGCCGCGGCAAAACCGACCCCAATTTCAACTCCCTTTACGGCGGGGATAGACATCGCCGCCTGGGCAATTAGTCCATCTAATTTGCGATCGTATTGTGCGTAGCTACCCAGGCCGGGCACTAACCCTCTAAAACGAGCCTCAAGTATGCCGCCTAGAGTGTCGCCGCTCTTTTTGGCGGCGTCAATAGCCGCAATAACCTCTTCTTCTACGCTCGCGTCGCACATTCGTAAAGGGCTGGCGTCTATCTGCTGGCGCTGCTCCCAGGAAAAGGGGGTTTTTGAGGTTATCCCTGCCAGCGCCGGGACGAACGAGATGCTTTCTACGGACAGTTCCTGCAGCAATTTGTGGGCGATGGCTCCCACGGCCACCCGCATGGCCGTTTCGCGCGCGGAGGCGCGCTCCAAAACGTCGCGCAAATCTTTGTGGCCGTACTTGACGCCGCCGCTCAAGTCGGCGTGGCCCGGCCGCGGCGTGGTGACTGCGCGCTTGCGGGGGGTGTTACCCGGAGCCGGGTCCATTATCTCGCGCCAGTTTTTCCAGTCTTTGTTCTCTATGGCCAGGGCAAGTGGAGCTCCGGTTGTCTGACCGGCCCTGACGCCGCCCAAAAAAAGAATGCGGTCCGTTTCTATGGCCATCCTGCCGCCGCGGCCGTACCCTCCCTGCCGCTTTTTCAGCCAGGGGTTGATGTCGTCTTCCGTGAGGGGCAGACCCGCAGGCAGGCCGTCTACGACGGCTGTCAGTTGCGGGCCGTGCGACTCGCCGGCGCTAAGGAAACGAAGGCTCACGCTTTACAGCTTAAAAGGAAACCGCTTCGGCTACAAGCCGAAGCGGTTTTGGAGGCGGTTACCAGACTACTTACTGCTCGACTCGGCTACCTTCTTGGCGCTCGAATTGACAATGTTGGCGGTGATGACAATGAGCAGTTCTGAGTCCGAATTGTCCACTCGGGTTTGCTTGAAGAGGTTGCCCAGGATGGGGATGTTCATCAGGACAGGCACGCCCTGAGTATTCTGGTCGCGTTTGGTCTTGATCAGTCCCCCAAGGACGATGGTATCGCCATTTTTTATCCTGAGCACGGTATCAGACTTTTGCTTGGCAATTACGTCAACATCGCCGTCAACTGGATTACGCTCTTTAATGGCCGATACTTCGGAGCTGATGTAGAGCACGATTTGTTTGTCGGCCGTAATCTGTGGAGTAACCTTGATAATTACTCCCACCTCGTAGGGGACCTTTTCAACCTTGTCGCCTCTGACCCGTTTAATGAAGATTGTGGAGCCGGACTGTATCAACCCCTCGTGATTGTCGAGAACGGTGATGTTGGAATCGTTTACTGTTTTTGACAACCCTTGTTTTTCTAGGGCGTTGAGGGTGGCGACGATGTTCAAAGAAGCCAAGCTGCGGGTAGCGTCAAATATAAGGGACAAACCACTATCTAGGATGCTGGAAACGACGTTGCCGCCGGAGATGGTATTCCACTTGATACCGAGATTTTGGATGAGGGTTTGTGTGACCTCCTGAATTCTGACCTGGACGTTTACCTGCTCTATGGCGAAGTCCAGCTTTTTGACCAAGTCCTCGACCATCTGCAAGTCTTTGGCGGTGCCAGTTACTACGAGGGTATTGGTACGTTCGTCGGCCGCGATGTTGAGGGTGCTAGCTACTCCGGCTGTTTGTTCTTGGTTTTGCTGAGCAGCTCCCTCTGCTGGTGCAGATGCGGCCTTTTGAGCCGCCATGGCGCTGCTAATTACTTCTGCAACGTCCTTTGCTCTGGCGTTGGAAAGTCTGAAGGTGCGCTGGAAAATAGGCGGACCCTTGACCGGCGGGGTGATGATTTGCGCAAGAATATTCTGTACTTCTTTCTGCTGCTCTTCGGTGCCCCGTACTGCTATAGTTCTTTGGCCGGGTACTACTGTGGCTGCTATTCCCTTTATCTCGCCGTTGAGAAACTCGGCAACCTTCCCAGGGTCGCCTGAAGGGATAGCGTAAAATTTCCTTATTAAATTGGCAGGTGGTTTTTTAGTGGGTGCGGTGCCAGTTTGAGGTTTATTGGCGGCCTGAACGCTTAAGCGCTCCAGTATGCTTTGTACTTCTTTCTGCTGCTCCTTAGAGCCCTGGACCGCTATCGTCATCTGCCCGGGAACGGCGGTGGCTACGATGCCCTTGACCTCATCTTGGAGAAACTTGGCTAGGTCTTCGATCTTTTTGGGGTCCTTAGGGTCTACCCAGGGTATTTTGTAAAACTCCCTTAGCAAGCTTACCGCCTGCTTTGGTGAAGGGGCAGCTTTCGGCGTTCCGATCGTTCTGGCAATTACTTCGGGCGGAGCCACCAAAATTACGTCGTTTTTCAGCAGCGAGTAATCAAGTTTACCTTCGCCGTAGGTATTGATGAGCAGATTCCATAGTTGCCTAAAGGGCTTGTTTACCCAATCCAGCTTTATTGTTGAGTCCGGTATTTCTTTGAGGATAGGCGTCAGTTTGACACTGCGCGCCGCTCCGTCCAACACCGCTTCCAAAGACATTCCAGCTGGGCCTGTGCGTAATGTCACCGGCGCGTCGAAACGAGCGTCGTTTGGGAGAGAGCCGGCGACTACCAGGCCTAAAAAGATGACGATAACTGCTATCAAACGTTTCATACTTACTCACCGCCTCCAAGTTTGAGCGTAAGAGAGTTGGCGCCTTCGCCGTCTACGAGAAGCACCCTTTCTGCCGTGATGGTTTTTACAAGTACATTTTTGTCAGGGAAAGTTTGCCCTACCGGTAACGCCAGATAACCACCGGCAGTTTTGAAGATTGCCACGCCAACCGGGCCTAGCGCCACTCCGCTTAATTGCAGATCTTGCTGAGCAGCCCATATTTTAAGCGGGTTAGGTTCAGGTGTAGCTGAGGAATCCTCAGTGGATTTACGATTCTGATCTGACGCTGAGCCAGTATTAGTTTCAGTCGCGGATTCTTCTTCGGGCCGGGCTTGGGTTAGCGGAGTAGGGGACGCAATTTCTCCAGCTATAGGGGCAAGTTTTACCGGCAGCACGCCTTTGCCCAAGCTCACCGGTGGGGGAGCGATGCCGCCGGCTTCTGGAGCAACAGTTTTTGGCACCGGCATGGAGGCAGCCAACCCCTCGGATGGAGGCGTTACCGTAACAGGCTTTTCCTGCTCTCTGAGTTTTGCAGGTTTCTGAGCCGAGGTTGACGAGGACTTTGGCGGGCGGATGGGGACAAACGGGTTAGGCGGAACATTGGTGTTGGCCAGGGCTAGCGCCGAACTATTTCCAGAAGCTGCTACTGGCGCCTCTTCTGGGGCTTCGGTAACCAAGAAGGGGATAGGCAGCACTTGCAATGCGCGGGCGCTGGTCGTGACCATGACCGGTTTGTTGGTTACGGTGTGCTTCGCGTGTTTGGGGACAACAACCTGCTGTGACTGGGCGGCTTGGTTGTTTTTCGCAAACAGCGAGTACCATACCGCGACGGCCGCTACCACTAAACCTAGAAGGAGAAGAATTCGGGTGCTTTGGCTGACCTTCATTGCCCCGACCCCCCTCCTGCTCCGCCTTGGCTAGCGACGCCCTCTGGCGGAGGCGCCTCATAAACGTAGACGGTCATAGTGAGGTTGGTGCTCAAGAGCGGGTTTTTGGCTTCTGCTTTAGAAATAGTCATCGCCAAACCGTCTATGGTGCTGAACCTCCTCATGCTTTCGAGTTGTTTGAGATACACGAACAGTTCGGGGAAGGGCGACTCCAGGGCCAACGAGACGTTAATGGCGCGTACATTTTCCACCGGGCTTTCGGCGAGGGCGCGTGATATTGAATTTACCTTTACGCCAGAGCGTTTCGCGCGATCGGAAAGGCTCTTTAGGACGCTTGCAAACTCTTCCCGAGGGGGAAGCTCTTGCAAGAACTCGGCTATCTGTTTTTGATAGTCCGCAATCGTAGCCTCTAACTGGGGAAGCGCTTTGCGGGCGGCCAACCCGCGGTCTCGTTGGATCGTGAGGTTTTGTATATCGGCCTGCAGGCTCTGTATTTTTTTCTGCGCGTTACTATGGGCGGTAAAATACCACGCCGCGGCAGCCAGGAGAGTGATGACGATGACTATTACGGCTATTTCGCGCTGGCCGAGTTTAGCGAGCACCCTGCTCACCCCCTTCAGCCTTTTCGGCTTGCTCGGTTATTCCCACCGAGGCCGAGAAGTCATATCCGCCGTCTTCGTTGAGAGTGCCCTGCTTAAAGTCGATGCCAAAATTTGGGCTGTCTTCGAAAGCCTTGACGAATCTTACCAGAGCCGCGTCATTTTTGGCCTCTCCTTGAACGGTGAATTCCACCGACATTGGCTTGCGGTCGTAAAGGCCTTGGTTTACCATGCCTTCGCGCGTGTCGGAGGGAACGAGTTTGGTGTTAACTGACCGCAGGAAAACTTCGAAGCGCCCGTTTTTTCGCGGTATCTGATTGATGAAACTTGCAAGGTTGTCTGACCAGGATACGAAGCGCTTTTTGATTTCCTTGTCAACGTTGATAATTTGTTCGAGTTCAGTTTTGCGCCTTGAAAGCTCGCGCTGCTTCTTGATGAACGGCTGCAACGTCGCGACCTCTGTTTGCAGGCTGCCACGCTCGTTTTCTAATTTACTTATGCGAGTCATGTCGCCTAGGTGCACCATGGCGATTAGCACGAAAACGATAAGCGGGAAGATTATCGCGGTAAGCCGCCACCAACCAGGCTCTACGCGCTTGCGTAGAGTTTTCGGCAGGAGGTTTAGTCTAATCAAGCGGATTCACCCCCCTGAGGCCCAGGCCAACGGGTACGGTAAACTCCGGAGCCATATTGTGGAGATCGCTGACGTCGAACTGTGATTCGTTAATCAACAAACCGGCCCAAGGGTCGACCGATTCAAGTTGCAGCCCCAGCGCTTCGCCAAGAATACCGGGCAGGCCACGCAGCTTGCTACCGCCGCCGGCGATGAAGCCTTTATCTATGTGTATGTCACCGACTTGCACTCTGAAGAACTCGAGGCTGCGGCGAAGTTCAGTGGTGAAGTCCACTAAGACGGGCCGAATGGCGTCGTACATCCGCGCAGGGTTGAAGCGTTCGCGGTCTGCGTCAAAATCCAAAAGTGATTCTTCATCTTCGGTGGGAATGGTGGCGAGGCCGTAATCGCGCTTGATTTCCTCGGCGCTATCGAAGTCCAGGCCGAATGATTTGGATATGGCCTCGGTAAAGTCGTTGCCGGAAATATTGAGGTTGCGATTCATCAGTAGCCTAGTGCCGCGACTCAATACCAATGACGAGGACTCGGCGCCGACCTCCAGAAAGACCGTAACCGGTTCACTGCCGTCGTTGCTGCCGCCCGACAGGTAATTCTCGACGGTGCGCATACCGGCAAATGGCTTGATGTCTAAGACAACCGGTTCGAGCCTGGCCTCTTTCAGCGTTTCTACGAGCTGGGTAATGGTCTCGAGCCGCGCAGCTGCTATTATTACGTCAACCTGCGCGTCATCGGGCACTTCAGTCAAGGGATCCAGGGGTTCGTAGTCGAGCACCACCTCGTCGATAGGGAAGGGGATGTACCTTTCCGCCTCCCAATAGATGGCTTCTTCGAGTTCCTTTTCCCCCATCTTGGGTACCTGGATGATGCGGGTGATTACGGCCAGGTTGGAAACGCTGGCGACCACGTATTTTTTCCTGGTCTGCATTTCCGCGACCATCTCTCTCAACTCTGCGGCTATAAGGCTAGGATCGTTGATATTACCACCGTGAATGGCGCCGTGAGGCGTTGGTCTGATAGCGTAGCCTCTGAGGGTCGGCGGCGAAGCGCCGATTTCGACGAGCTTCAAGTTGGCTGCGCCTACCTCGAGGCCAAGGGCCTCTATGTGCGGCTGCAGCCATTGGTTTAGTAAGTTTCGCACGTTTCCCCCCTTCAGGACGTTAGGAAGATTACCGGCATTCAGTTTATCACAGTTTTCAGGCTGAGCAGACAGGGCGTATCTACTCAGCAACAGAAACCAATGTCAATCATAACTCAAAATACTTCGCGTCGTTTCGGATATCTTCTCAGCGACCTCTTCGGTGGAGGCAGAACCCCCAAGATCGGGGGTTAGTATACCGTTGCTGAGCGCCGTGTTAACTGCATTTTCTATGGCTTTGGCGGCCTGACGCTCGCCGAGGTGGTCGAGCATAAGGGCGGCCGATAGTATTGCCGCAATGGGGTTGGCTACCCCCATCCCCGCTATGTCGGGCGCCGAACCGTGTACTGGTTCAAACAAAGCTCCTTTCGTACCTATGTTTCCAGACGGGGCCAGGCCGAGGCCGCCGGTGACCCCAGCGCTCACGTCGGAGAGAATGTCGCCGAACATGTTTTCCATGACCAAAACGTCGAACGAAGCCGGATGACGGACCAAGCGCATGGCGCAGGCGTCAACGATTACCGTCTCGGTTTCTACCTGCGGGTATTCTTGGGCAACGCCGCCTACCGCTTGCAAGAAAAGCCCGTCCGAGAGGGACAGTACGTTGGCTTTGTGCACTACCGCCAAGCGTTTTCTGCGTTGTAGAGCTTTCTCAAAGGCGAAGCGTGCTATCCGCGTAGAGGCGCCGCGAGTTACTACTCGCTCGGCAACCGCCACCTCGCCGTTCGCGTAGGTGCGCTCCACACCGTAGTAGAGCCCCTCGGTATTCTCGCGCACGATGAGCATGTCTATCCCGGTCGCCATCCCGGCCAGCGGCCTGCTTTTGGCCGGCCTGATATTAGCGAACAGACCCATTTCCTGACGCAGATAGCGAATGGCGCTATAGTATCCCGGCACTTTTTCGGACGGGCTGGAGACGGCGCCAAAGAGGGTGGCGTCGGCACGGTATACGGCTTTGAGGGTTTCTTCGGGGACGGATACGCCACGCTCATTGAATGTCTCCCAGCCAGCTTCGGCTTCGATAAAATCGAAACTCAAACCAGTGGCCTGCAATACTGTTCGAGCCGCGGGTATTACCTCCCGGCCTATACCGTCCCCCTCAATGAGCGCGATCGTGTATCTGCTCACTTATCCCTCCTGGTTACCGTGCGACGCGATAGTTTGCCTGTGGCTTCGGGGAAAAAGAGCAGAAGCGCGATGATGATAAAGGCGTCCCCAGGGCTGATTACCTTTTTGAAAAGGGGCAAAGGGATGATGTCCGATAAAAACCAAAGCCTGGTATGGGGCCCTATTAGCCCGTGAACCGCGTCACTGGAAGAGCGCATGAAGTCTAGAAAGTCCTGCAGACCGGCCGCCTTGAGGGCGGCGGCCGAAACGGGCATTTGCCCGCCGTTGGTGTACATGGCAATGGTATTGAGTATCAGCCCTGCCGCCACCAGCCACATACTTTTCAGCCTGCGGTTTTGCCAGAGCCCGTACGATACTAGCACGATTACCGATAAGGAGGCTAACGGGGTCGTCAAGCTCTGCGGCAGCCAGCCCTTGGCCGTCGACCAGGCGAGACCTCCCTCGATCAGAGCAGCCGCTATGAACGCCCAGAGAGCCTTTAGCTCGATTCGGGCGAAGTCTCGGCCTCGGGCTCCGAGGAGTACCGCGAGGAGGATCCCAAAGAGGGTACTTTCGAGGAGTAAAGTCGTATGAACACCTCCCTGTCACGCCAACTATTAGGAGATACTTCCCAAACTTCGCGGAAGAGTTTGACCAGCTTGGGGTCGAACTGAACCCCAGCTAGGTCTTCAATCTCAGCAAGCGCCCTCTCGGGAGTTTTGGCCTCCTGGTAGGGCCTGCCCGCGGTCATGGCTTCGTAGGCGTCGGCAATACTGACTATGCGGGCGAACAGCGGTATCTCGTGCCCGGCCAGACCTTCGGGATATCCGCGGCCGTCCCAGCGTTCGTGGTGATACTTGATGATGTCGAAGGTTTCGCGGATGTAGTTTGAAGCCGGCTGCAGTAACTCTACGCCGAATACGGGATGCTTTTTTATCTCGCCATACTCTATATCAGTAAGCATGCCGGGTTTGAACAACACCGAGTCGGGTATGCCTATTTTCCCTATGTCGTGTATGCGCGCGCCCTTTTCGATTGTGTTTATCTTAGCGGCGTCGAGTCCGTACGCCTTGGCCATCTCCACCGCCGTAACAGCCACGCGTTGTGAGTGCAGATAGGTGTGGGAATCGCGGGCGTCTATGGTGTTGGAGACTAGGTCTACAGTCTTATCGAAGGCCTCGCGCATCTTAACCGCTTCGTCCCAATGGAAGCGGGCGTAATACAAAGGAATCAAGAAGAGAATGACGGACCACCCGCCCCAGTTGCCTAGAAGGGCGGGGCTGGAACTATACATACGCGCTAAGAGCACCACTACGGGAGACATAATCAGGTAACTGGCCAAAACCCAGCCAAAGTTATGGAACCATATTTCTTTGATAGGCAGCTTAGTAGCCAGATGCACCACCACCGATACCAACGAAACGTTGACCACGAAGGAGACAGTCGAGGCCACCAGTATCGCGAATGCCAGTGACACGTCTACACCAGAGACTGACACTGGCATATTTTGCACGATGAACCAGTAGGCCAGCGCAGAGGCAGCGGCAGCGGTCCCCGTTTGCAGACGGTTGAATAGATCCTTGTACCATCTGTACTCGGGATCGTTAATGCCTTGGCTAAAGAAGAATAGAAAGACTAACAGTGGAGGAACCCATGGAGGGAAAAGTATAGTTGCAGCCAAGGTGAACAAGTATGTGTGAGAGAAGCTGGCGGCGAAGGGCAATTTGACTTCGGTGAATTGCGCCCAAGCAATTAGCGCCCCCCAAAAAAGGAAGTCTACAAGCCTCACCTGATTATCTATTTGTATATGGAAAGAATACAGCCATAAACCATATATGGCAACAGGAAGTATGAGCAAAAGCGTTGCTATAAATATAGCAACATTTTTCGGGGGTGTTTCGATCCTGCGCACCTATCTCAATATAAAAGATAAATGGGGGTAGGTATACCCCCATTTATGTGTATTCGCAAGATTTAGCGCCAAGCAGCCATAGCGCCAGCGGAGATCGCCATTGCTACGAGGCCGAGTACCAGCGCGAAAAGTTTCTTCAAAGTCTTCATCATCATTCCCCCTTCGTTAACTTCCTTCGAATCACCTGGGGTTTCCCCCTTGCCTGAGTTAATGGTAGCATAGGGAGGGAATGAGGTCAATAAGAAAATAGCAACGGTGTACTAGCATAAGAACGTGAATGTAAATCATTATTTATCTAGGTACACAATACAAATAACCCAAACGCTATTGGGTTGTCAAGCGTTTGAAAACTTTTATGGGAGGTGTTTGATAGATTCCCAAGCCGCTAGGCCTGGACTACTAAGACAATGATAATGCCCACTTAATAGTTGGCGCATCCCCCATTTGGGGGTATTATACGATTTTGTTTCGTGGTATGGCCTGGGTAGAGTGCACAATTATGGACTGGTACTGACTAACGGTTCTGGGAAGCGCCGTTGACGGTTCATATATACCGTCATAGCCAAATAAGACGAAAACATGCATTCTTGAAATAGCGGCCCCAACTAGGCGCCGCTTGCTCCCCGCCGGCGCCATCGCTGTGAATGGCAAAAGTACCCAATGCGTAAGGCGATAAGCTTTACTATGAGTGCTATGCGCGTATTACCCACCTTCGGGCCCCTGCACGTTTTGCAGCCGCGCTACAACGCGCGAACGGTAGCGGACCGCGTAATTTCTGAAAGCGGCGCTGCGAGGCGCGTCGTGCTGGCTTCTTACAGCAAGGAAGGCCTGCGTAACGGTGTCTGGAGAGACAAAAACGAGCTTGCCCTGTTCGAGCTGACGCCCTATGCAGAAGAGGGGTTGATAGTCATCGAGGCTGCTGGCGAGCGTGCGGAGGCCCTGCAGCGCGAGGGCGAGCTGTTTGCCGAGTACCTGAACAACATGCCGAGGGGCGAGGAAATAAAAAAGAAACTAGCGGAGGTGCAAGAGAGAATATTTGACTTTTTGTCTGCGCCGCGTTTGCCCGAAGATATTGCTAGCGCCGCGTTTATTTCTCAGCTAGCTTCTCTGCTAGACGAGCAGACCGCCATAGCAGGTGAAGGGCCCGCCAGCGGTTTTCGCGATTCGCGCATGGAGCAAGTCGCCAGGTTTCTCACTGGCGAGGGGTGTGGTGAGTGCGTTGTCTTGGTCGACGTACTAGACTACCCGCGCTTGATGGCTAAGCTGCCCGATGCGCAGGGGCCGGCGCCCGGCGAGCCTTCACGAAGAGAGGCGGAACGGGCGATTATGGATCGCGCCTGGCGATTGCAAGAGCAGGACGATTGGGGGGCCTTGCTGGCTCAACTGCGGGAAATTAGCAGTTCCGAAGCGCAGTATTTGGCGAGTCAGATATACATGGCGGCCGGCCAAGTGGAGGACGCGCTGGCAATACTGGAAGAGGCGTCGCGGAGTGACTTTAGCAGGCCAGAGTACCTACCAGGCTACCTATTAGCCAGGCTCGGCCAGCTCTACGACGTATCTGGCAAACGCGAACGGGCCATTCGCTCTTACCGCGCGGTGGCGGCTTTGTCGTGGGCGCCGCAGGAGGCGAGAGAGATCGCTTTGGCTGGGTTGCGGGCGCCCTTCAGCCCTCAGGTCGGTTAGATTGACCTGCCTACCGCTGCTTCTATCTGGCGCATCTTTTCCTTTAGCTCTTCGGGCAACGTCGCCGGAGAGCCTTTGAGTAAAAAGACCTGGACGGTCTTGCCGTCGGCGGCCACTAGTCCATTAGCCACTAACAAATACTCCATTAGGTAGCTTTTGGCGCCAAAGCCCGCGACCCGGCAGGCTACCTTCAGCTCATCTCCAAGAAGGACCGGCTTGCGGTAATTGACTTCCGCTCTGGCGACCACTACGTCTGCGTCCTGCGAGCGCCAGCCGAGACGCCCAAAATAGGCAACGCGGGCCTGCTCGAAGTAGGTCAGATAGACGGCGTTGTTGACGTGGTTGAAGGTATCTAGGTCGCGGTAGCGGACGCTTACGCCTACCGCGACGGGAAACTCTGCAAGGCGTTCCATTGCTAGCCGTCTCGCTACTGCGCCAGCCAGGCGGCGGCCTCGGGGGCATAGTAGGTAAGCACGAACTGTGCGCCGGCGCGACGTAGCGCGGTTAGCGATTCGAGCGCCAACCGCTTCTCGTCTACCCAGCCGTTGGCGGCGGCGGCCTTGATCATCGCGAACTCGCCGGAAACGTGGTAGGCGGCCAGCGGCTTGTTGAAGCGCTCCTTCAGTTTGGGCAGAATGTCTATGTAGGGCAACGCCGGTTTGACCATAAGTATGTCCGCACCCTCGCGATCGTCAATCTCCGCTTCACGTAGGGCGTCCCAGTATCCCGCAGCGGGGTCCATCTGGTAGCTGTTGCGATCGCCGAAGCTGGGGGCCGAGTCGGCGGCGTCGCGGAAGGGCCCATAGAAAGCGGAGGCGAACTTGACCGCGTATGAGAGGATGGGCACGTTTGCGAAACCGGCTTGATCGAGGGCGTTGCGGATAGCGCCCACTTGGCCGTCCATCATGGCGCTGGGGGCAACGATATCAGCTCCGGCCGCAGCCTGGCTGACCGCGGTCTTGGCCAGCAGTTCTAAGGTGGCGTCGTTGTCCACGGTCTCGCCGGAAACTATGCCGCAATGGCCGTGATCGGTGTATTCACAAAGGCAGGTATCGGCCATGACGGTTAGTTGCGGCACCCTTTGTTTTATCAATCTAATAGCTTCCTGCACCAGGCCATGCTCGTCGTAAGCGCCGCTGCCTACGGAGTTTTTCTCCTCTTGCGGCAGGACGCCGAATACCATGACGCCTCCCAGCCCCAGTTCTGCGGCTTTGGCTGCGGCCTCCACCAGGCTAGACATGGAATGGCGTAGCTGACCCGGCATGGAGGCGATCTCTTCTGGCTCCGAGCCGCGATGTACGAAGAGCGGCCAGACCATGTTTTTTGGCTCTAGGGTGACCTCTCTTACCAGGCGGCGGATGCCGCTGTTGATGCGAAGTCGGCGTGGTCTTTCCATGATTAATACGTTACACAAAAGCGAGAGCGCTTGCGCTTACCTATAATGGAGGGCGGAGGACGTATGAATTTCCAGAAACTGCTTAAAGAAGCCAAAAAAGCGCAACAGAAGGCCGCAGAGGTCCAGGAGAAGCTAGCTGAGATGACGGTCGGCGCCAGCGCCGCCGGCGGGTTGGTGGAAGTTAAGGCCAACGGTCACGGCAGAATAGTTTCCGTACAAATAAAACCGGAAGCGCTGGACCCGGAAGACGTGGAAGCTTTGGAAGACCTGATACTGGTAGCCATACAAGAGGCCCAGGAAAAGGCCGCGGAGCTGGCGGAGAAAGAAATGGGAGGCAGCCTGGGGGGCATGGGCGACATGCTGGGGGGTATGTTTTGAGGTATCCCGAGCGACTATTGGTTCTTATTCGCTCGTTGGCACGACTTCCTGGTGTTGGTCCAAAGAGTGCCCAGAAGCTGGGCCTATATCTGGCGCAGCACAAAGCCGAAGCGGGGGAACTGGCTGCGGCGATAACGGGCGTTCGCAATCACATCGGCGTTTGCCGGGTATGCGGCAACCTAGCCGAGGGGCCGTTGTGTCCTGTTTGCGCCGATAATGAGCGTGACGCCGGATTGATTGCGGTGGTGGAGACGGCGGCCGACGTCTTGGCGATCGAGAAGAGCGGCGAGTATACCGGCGTTTACCACGTCTTAGGCGGGGTTCTCAACCCTCTTGAGGGTGTGGGCCCTGAGTCTCTTAATATAGAGAAGCTACAGGAAAGAGCGCAGCAGGCGCATGAGGTAATATTGGCGCTATCGATGACCGTAGAAGGAGAAGCCACGGCGGCATACCTTGGCGAGCTGCTCGCACCGCTGGGACCCAGGCTGAGTAGGCCGGCTTACGGTCTTCCGGTTGGGGGTACCTTAGAATACGTAGATGAAGTTACCCTGGCCAGAGCGTTGGCCAACCGCCGGTCGGTAGCCGAGTAGGGGAGAAAGCGTGCGCGAGTTTGCAGACCTTTTGAGCAACCTGGTGATCGCCACCGATGGCCTTTTTGCCGCGGCCATCGGCGGAATAGACGGATTGCTGATAGAGAGCTTCAACAGCTCGGCGAAGGTTAACTTAGAGGGCGCGGTGGCCGAGCACGCCGCTTTGCTCAAGTCTATCCGCAATAGTTACGGGGTGGCTATGGGATCGGGCGACGTGGAGGAGTGGCTGGTGTTAACGGGCGATCTTACCGCGCACGTCAAACCCGTGACGAGCGATTATTTTTTATTATCCATAGGCGGTAAAGATGTAAACCTGGGGCGGCTGCGCCTCAACGCCGCCAGGACTATCAAAGATCTTAAGGAGGTGCTTACGTGAGTTGGCTGCAAGAGCTGGAGGCTATTCCCTCGGTCAGACGCGCAGTTTTGACGGGGATGGACGGGCTTGTTATCGAAGAGATTGGCAGGGGCGGAGTCGAAGCGCAGGTGCTGGCGGCGGAGTTGGCCTCTTTGGCGCGTTCAATGTCGTCGTTAACGGGCCTGTTGGACGAAGAACTTCGCCGCTTTACGTTGGCTACCGAGTCTTATGAGGTGCTGGCGGTTTGTTTTGGCGACTATTGCTTAGGGGCGCTGATAACCAGGGGGGGAGAGCGGGCTTTGGTAGGGCAGACGCTGTCGCGGCTGGCCGCTGCTTTGGTGGACCGTCTTTAGGGGGCGATGATGAGTATAAACGAGGTGCTGGAACGGATAGCGGCGGACGAGAGCGTATTGGCCGTAGCTCTGGTAGGCGAGGACGGTTTTGTGATAGAGAGCGTCCGCAAAGAAGGCGGAGCCGATGTAGATTTTGTAGGAGGCGCGGCTACGGCGGCAATGGCTAGCTCTCGCGCCTTGGCCGACCACTTGCAAAAGGGCGAGGTCAAAGAAGTAATGGTCGATTACGACGAGGGGCCCATGCTGATGGCGCCGCTTCCCGCCGGTGACAGCGAGTATACCCTGGTCATGATCATCAATAATGTTCAAAACCTGGGTAAGGTGCGTTTTTTGCTCAAAAAGAACCAGTCGGATCTGGTGGAGGCGCTGACTTGAACAACGAATTGCGCTTGGACATAGACAAGGACACGGCTAAAGGGCAGTACAGCAACTTGGCGGTTATTAGCCACACGCCGACCGAGTTCTTCATCGACTTTGCGCTGGTGCAGCCGCAAGCGGTTGCCCAGGTGGTGGCGAGAATAATAACCAGCCCTCAGCACGCCAAGGCCTTTATGCGCTCGCTGGCGGAAAACGTTCGCAAGTACGAAGATAAGTTTGGCCCTATCGCAGAGATACCCGGCGGGCAGATCATGCCGGAAGGCCCCCAGGCTTAATCCTTCGGCAAAATAGCCTGACCGCGGCTTTGCGGCCGTTCAATGGCCGCCGAGCGACGGCCGCCATTGTATCGCTCGGGCGCCGCTCGGTGGTGATGCAGACTCGCCCCCGCCGTTTCACAATAACAGCCACGATTTACAAAGCCCCCAGAGCTATGAGCCCCGCAATGCGGTAACAACGCTTACGCGGCGCTGGGGGCGCTGCCTTTGGCGGCCTCCACCCGCAGGGGAACGGCGTGGAAGGAGAATTATCAGGGCCGGAGCTTGCGCGACAGCCGCGCTAATTAGGTTTCTTTGCAGCGCCAATCAAGAGTAGGTTGCGCCTGAAGCGACGGCTTTTGCAATACGCTCGCGCAGTTACGGCGCTGACGGCAGAATCTGCCTGCCCGCTTCGGTAAACCTCAAGGCCCCTTCCCGGCCAAAATGACTTTTGGCGGTTGGGGTTTGGCGATTGCCGCTACTCGCCTTCGAAGCGAGAGAACAGCAGTACTGCGTTCTGACCGCCGAAGGCAAATGAGTTGGAGAGCGCGTAGTCTACCTGTTTTTGACGCGGCTCGTTTGGGACGTAGTCGAGGTCCATGCCTTCATCCGGAGTTTCGTAATTAATGGTCGGCGGAATTACGCCGCTGCTCAGAGCCTGTGCGGTAGCAATGGCTTCTACCGCGCCGGCGGCGCCCAAGAGGTGGCCGGTCATTGATTTGGTGGATGAGACCATAAGGTCGTAAGCGTGATCTCCGAAGAGTTTCTTGATCGCCATGGTCTCGGCGCGGTCGTTGAGGGGAGTCGAGGTTCCGTGGGCGTTGATGTAGCCTATTTGCCGCGGTTCGACACCGGCGTCGCGCATGGCGGCGCGCATGGCCAGCAGCGCCCCTTTGCCCTCTGGGTGGGGCTCGGTGATGTGGTGCGCGTCTTCGCTGCGGCCAAAGCCTACTATCTCAGCGTAAATACGGGCGCCGCGCGCCTTGGCGTGTTGCAGCTCTTCCAGCACCAATAGTCCGGCTCCTTCAGAGAGGATAAAGCCATTGCGGTTTTTGTCGAAGGGGCGGCTGGCCTTCTCGGGCTCGTCGTTGCTAGTCGAGAGCGCGCGCATGACCGCGAAACCGCCTATGGCCATTGGGGTGACCGCCGCTTCGGTGCCACCGCTCAGCATTACGTCGGCTTCGCCGTGCTGGATCATCCGCGCGGCGCTTCCCACCGAGTCGGTGCCGGTGGCGCAGGCGGTGACCACCGTCGAGCTGGGTCCCTGGAAACCGTACTTCATGGCGACGTGGCCCGACGCCATGTTAGAGATGACCATGGGTATGAAGAAAGGGCTGAGGCGGTGGGGGCCGCGCTGAAAGTAGACTTTGAACTGGTCCTCCCAGGTTTTTATGCCGCCGATGCCGCTGCCGATGAGCACACCCGTCTGTTCGGGATCGAGTTTGGCGGGCTCGAGCCCGGCGTCTTCCAAAGCCAGGCCGCTGGCTATTAGCGCCAGCTGTACGAAGCGGTCCAGGCGGCGCGTTTCTTTCTTATCCAGGTATTGCAGGACGTCAACGTCTGTTTCTCCGGCTATCTTGACGTTTAAACGGTAGTCTTCGGTGTTATAGCGGGTGATGCGGCGTACGCCGCTCTTGCCAGCCAGTTGGGCTTCGTGAAAGGCCTTGGCGCCCACTCCAATGGGAGTAACGGGCCCCAGGCCGGTGATGACGACTCTTCGCATGGGTCTAGTATACGGGGCCGCGCTGGCGCAGCTTCGGCGCTGGTGCGGCCCCGTTATTAACGCCTGTTCTCAGGCGACCTTTTCTTGAATAAACTTGATGGCGTCTCCGACGGTGCGGATGTTCTCTGCTTCCTCGTCGGATATTTCCAGTCCGAACTCGTCTTCCAGGCCCATGACCAGCTCGACGATGTCCAGCGAGTCGGCGCCCAGGTCGTCTATGAAGCTGGCTTCGGGGACGACCTTTTCGGGCTCTACGCCCAGTTTGTCGGCTACCACGGCTTTTACCTTTTCCAATATATCCATACCTACCTCCTTCGGGAGTTTATCATACGCCCCGGCGCGTTTTTGGACCGGGTTAATGCGCGTAAAGACCGCCGTCGATGACGATCGTCTGCCCGTTGATGTAAGAAGCGTCGTCCGAGGCCAGGAAGGCGACCAGCTTGGCTACCTCTGCGGCGCGGCCGAAGCGGGCTGCGGGGATGGCTTTTAGGTATTCCTGACGTACTTTTTCGGGGAGTTTAGCGGTCATGTCTGACTCGATAAAACCGGGCGCCACGGCGTTGACGGTGACGCCGCGGGCGGCGTATTCCTTGGCCACGCTCTTGGTAAAGCCCAGCAGCCCGGCTTTGGCGGCGGCGTAGTTGGCTTGGCCGGGGTTGCCCATCAGACCGGCGATGCTGGAAACGTTGACGACGCGCCCCCAGCGAGACTTCATCATCAGCTTTACAGCCTCGCGGGTCAGCCCGAAGACGGCGCTGAGGTTGGTGGCTATCACCGCGTCCCAGTCGGCGTCTTTCATGCGTATTAAAAGGCCGTCGCGGGTGATGCCGGCGTTGTTGACCAGGATATCCAGGCCGCCCAGCCGCTGCGCCGCCTCTTTTAGCAGCCGCGCCGGCGCGGTAGGCTCGGCCAGGTCGGCTCCGAGAGTCACCGTTGTGGCGGCGCCGAGCCGGCCGGCTTCGGCGGCGGTCTCTCTGGCGGCTTCTTCGTTGCCGCCGTAGTGGATTGCTACGGCGAAGCCCTTACGGGCGAACTCCAGCGCTATCGCCTTGCCAATTCCCCTGCTGGAGCCGGTTACCAGAACACGCTTCATCCGCTTACCTCCTCGAGCGCCCGCTGGACGTCCTGATGAGATTCTAACGGGAAGGCTCGAGCCTGGGGCAAGGTGCGCTTTACCAGCCCGCAGAGGACGTTGCCGGAACCGAACTCCAAGTAGTCGCCGACGCCGCGCCCGTTCATGTCTTGCAGTATCTCTACCCAGCGCACCGGCGAGGTGATCTGTTGCAGCAGCAGACGGCGAATTTCTGCGGGTTCGCTTTGCGGCTTCGCGGTTACGTTGGAGTAGACGGGGAACTCCGGCTCTTTGAAGCTGACTCGCGCCACGTCTTTGCCCAGCGCCTCGCGGGCCGGCGCCATCAGGCTTGAGTGGAAAGGGGCGGAAACTTTGAGGGGCACGACCCTGCCGCGTTTTTCTTTGAGGAGCGCCACCGCTTCCGCTACGGCGTTCTTTTCGCCGCTGATGACTACTTGGCCGGGGCTGTTGAGGTTGGCTATCTCGACTCCCTCGATTGCGGCGACCACCTCTTCGACAGCGGCGTCTTCCAGTTTTAGGATCGCCGCCATGGCCCCCAAGCCCGCGGGAACGGCTTGCTGCATGTACTGGCCTCGCTTGCGCACCAGCCGCAGGGCGTCTTCCAGCGAGAGCGTCGCCGCGGCCACGTGGGCGCTCCACTCGCCCAACGAGTGGCCGGCGGCGAAGGCCGGAAGCGCGCCGCCGGCCTCGCGCCAGGCGGCCCAGGCGGCGACGGATACGGCCAGCAGCGCCGGCTGTTGGTTCTCGGTGAGTTGCAGTTTCTCCGCCGGGCCCCGCCACATCGTTTCCAGCAGCCCCGGCAGAACGGCCTCGGCTTTGTCGAGGACATCTCGAGCAGCCGCCGAGGACCGGTAGAGCTCCTGCCCCATCCCTACTTTTTGTGAGCCCTGCCCGGGGAACAGGGAGGCGAACATCGCTAAGCCCCTCCCCAGGTGAGCACGGTAGCGGCCCAGGTCAGACCGGCGCCAAAGCTGACGAAGAGCAGGTTGTCGCCCTGGCCGACCTTTCCGGCGTCCAGGGCTTCGGCCAAAGCCAGGGGAATAGAGGCGGTGGAAGTGTTGCCATAGCGGTCCAGGTTCATGACCACCCTATCCCAGCTGAGCCCCAGACGCTCACGGGCGGCGTTGATTATCCGCTCGTTGGCTTGGTGGGGGACGAAAAGGCTAATCTCGTCCGGGTGCAGCCCCGCCTTTTCTATCGCTTCGACGCTGGCGGTATCCATTACCCTGACCGCAAACTTGAAAACCTCGCGGCCGTTCATGTAAATGGAGGGGCCCATACGCGTGCCGTCGGGAAGGCTGGAGGCCAGCGCCGACATGTGCAGGGTGTTGCCGCCCGAACCGTCGGCCCCTAGCACGAAGGAGCGGAAGCCGTGCCCCTCTCTGACCTTGCCGATGACAGCCGCGCCGGCGGCGTCGCCGAAGAGGACGGCGGTGCTGCGGTCGCGCCAGTCCACTATTTTAGTAAGCACCTCCGAACCAATCACCAAGACCTTTTCGGCTATGCCGGCCTCTACCTGACCCACAGCCTGCGAGGAGGCGTAGAGCCAGCCGGGGCAGCCGGCTAAAAGGTCGTAACCCGCAGCGCCCTTGAGGCCGATCTGGTCGGCGACCAGCGCGGCGGTGTTGGGGAAAAAGGCGTCGGGCGTGTTGGTGGCTACTATTACCTGCTCGACGCCGTCGAGGATTCCCTCTCCGTGGCGCTGCAAAAGGTTTTCGACGGCTTTTACCGCCAAATCAGAGACGTACTCGTTCGGTTCCGAAATCCTGCGCTCGCTTATTCCCGTGCGGCTGGTTATCCACTCGTCCGAGGTGTCCATAAAAGACTCAAGGTCCTTATTGGTAAGGACCTTGCTGGGAGCGTAGACACCCAGGCCTAAAAGCCCGGTGGCCATGTTATGACTCCGGAGTACCGAGGTCTAGAACCTGACGGCCGTCGTAGTAACCGCACTCGGGGCAGACGGTGTGGGGCGGTTTCTTGGCGTGACACTGCGGGCAGGTTACCAGCGTGGGCGCGCTCAAGGCGTGGTGGCTGCGGCGCGAATCGCGACTCGCCTTAGAAGTCTTCTTTTTGGGTACGGGGTGCTTCGCCATCTCTTCCTCCTATAGGGGCCCGCAAGGGGCATACCGGCGCATTATAGCACTCGTTCGCCGCTTTCTCTATACTTCGTCAAGGAACTTGCCTAAGTCGGCCAGGGCGCTACTGACGGGGGCTTCGACTACGTGGCCGCAGTCGCCGTCGTTAAGGTCGGCGCCGCAGACCGGGCAGAGGCCCTTGCAGGACTCGTCGCAGAGAGCGGTCAGGGGCATGGCCAGCGCAAACGCCTGCGAGATGAAAAAACTCAAGTCCAGGTCGGGTTCGCCAAAATGGTAAACGTCGGCGCCGTCTTCGCCTTCCACCAAGGTCAGCTCGCTCACCGCCGGGTCGTACTGCAAGAGGTGCTGGAAGTAAGCGTCAACCTCCTGCGGTGCGGGTTTGAGGCAGCGGCGACACTCCATGACGACGGTGCCGTGCACCTCTCCCGAGAGCCAGTACTCCTCGCCGGCGCTGGAGACGGTGACGCTCCAGACGGCGTCCCCTTGCAGGGGCAGGGGCGCGCTGCCGCCCTCTATCTCGTTGCGTATGACGCCTTCCGCCGAGGTGGAACCGGGTTCTTTGATTATGCTGGCAAGGTTTATGCTTTGCAGCTCGCTTACGTCCATCCTTGTAAGTATACGCGAAAAGGCCGCTAGGGTCAAGCAGTATGCATGGGTATGTATAGATAAAGAAATAAGATGCAGACGGTAAAAACGGCCAGTTCTTATGCTACAATTGATTGCGTGAAAAGGGTAGCGATTATTGGCGTTCCCATGGATTTGGGGGCGGGCAGGCGCGGGGTGGACATGGGGCCTAGTGCGATTCGTTACGCGCGGCTGTACCAGGCCCTTTCCGGGTTGGGCCTGACCGTGCGCGACCTGGGCGACATCGAGGTGCCGGTGGTGGAAACCCTCAAAAAGAACGGGGGTTCCCCGGGAGGAATGCACCACCTGGAGGCTATAAGTAATACCTGCTCGAGCCTGGCGGAGGCGGTGCGGAGCTTCGCCGCCGATGAGTTCCCAATAGTCTTGGGCGGGGATCACTCCATCAGCATCGGCTCGGTCAGCGGCGTGGCCGGGCGAGGGCGTACGGGCGTGATTTGGGTAGACGCGCACGCCGACTTCAACACCCCCGAGACCAGCCCCAGCGGTAACATCCACGGAATGCCGCTGGCGGCGTTGGTGGGCTTGGGAGACGACAGGTTGACCGGTCTCATGGGCGAAGCGCCGATAGTCAAACCCCACGACGTCGCCATAGTCGGGGCGCGCAGTATCGACCCAGGTGAGAGGGAGCTTTTGCGGCGCGCCGGGATCGTGGTTTATACGATGAAAGAAGTCGACAAAATGGGTATTTCCACCATCGCCGCCAACCTGGTGGCGCAGATGCGGGGGCTCGAGTACGTACACGTTTCTTTCGACGCCGACGTTCTTGACCCAACGGTGGCGCCGGGGGTAGGCACGCCCGTCGCCGGCGGCCTGACTTATCGCGAAGCGCACCTGCTCATGGAGCTGCTGGCCGACTCCCGGATAGTCAGCAGCCTGGACTTAGTGGAAGTCAACCCCATTCTCGATAAGAGGAATCGTACCGCCGCCACCGTGGTGGAGCTGGCCAGCAGTTTGCTGGGGAAGAAAATCCTGTAGTATTTTTTCCTCCAACGCTTGCCGGGATGCCGCCTAGAAAAGTCGCTTGCGGCCAGAAGAGGACGCTGCTCGTTGTGCTTTTCTGGGCCGCTTGCCGGCCGCCTGCCGAGCGCGCGGGGCGTATCCTGGAGGCTCCAAAATACTCGCCGGCGCGTCATCAAGACGCCATTCGGCCAATGTTGCAGCCGTACCGCCGCCAAGGACGGCCGCCTAGATAGAAACCCGACAGCCGCACCCTGATCCGGTAGATGTCTGGGTTTACCGTAATGAATGCGATCTTAGCCTGAGGCCTTTAGCTCTTGTCTGAGGTTCAGCAGGGAGGCTCTGCCGCGTTTGGCGCTTAGCGGCAGTCGCCCGCGCCAGGCGGTTTCGGCGTTCTTTATCTACCTTTATACAGCAGTTATTGAGGCGCTGGTTCGCTGCGCTCATGGCCTGCGCGCGGTCGTTGCGGGTCTCGTTTCTGGCTGTTCTCGCCCACCCCCGCACCGATCGCCGGGGCCTGCCCATGGCGCTATCTTCTTTCGCGACGGCGAGCCAGCTCACGAACAGTCAAAGCGGACCGGCTAGTCTAAAAGCAATCGCCGCCGGCGCCAGCCGCGGTTGTTCCTCGGCCTGGATTTCCCCGAAAAGGCCAACCATACTTTGGCGCTCTTGCAGCTAGCTTCGTTGTCAGCGAATCACCTGGTCGCGCCTTTGCGCCCAGCCCGCCAGCAGTGCGAAAGCAACCGTAAATCCGGCTACGGCCAGCCAATGGGCGGCGCTCCAGCGCCCGCCCGCGACCGCCGCCCACACCAGTTCCATCCACTGCCGGGACGGCAGGTAAGGGCTGATATTTTGCACGATCCGCGGTAACATCGCCGGCGGCATCCACATTCCGCCCATGAACGCCAAGGGAAGGTAGATTAGGTTGGCCAGCGGGAGAGCCGCCTTGGGGGTGACCAGGTAGGCGAGCGCGGTGCCTAGCATACCCATCATCAGCCCGCCCGCAGCAAGGGCGGTGAAGACGCGCGGCCAGCGCTCGAGCGGCATATCGAACGGCGTCGAGGCGCTGGAGGTGAGAATCAATACCAGCGCCGCCGCGAGCGCCAGAACCGCGGCGGCGGCCACCTTGGCGGCGTTGCGGTAAATGGACGGGGCGGGCAAGGTGCGGATATAGCTGCTCCAGGGGTTCTCACGCTCATTTGCCGCGCCTACTCCGAACTGAAAGAAAGTAACTGTAAAGACCGCGAAGGCCATGAACGACCCCGTAGCGAAGTTGGCCGCCGAGGCGTTCTTTAGGTTGGCTGCGGCGAACATTAGGAAAAACATTGAGGGAAATAACATCGTGGGAATCAGGAATGCGGGGTTTCGCAGCAGGCCAAGGAGTTCCGCTTTGGTATGGGCGCGTAGCAGCTTCATGCCTGCACCTCGTGGTTGAGAGCGGCTAGAAAGGCTTCTTCCAGACTGACCGGGGTCACTTCCAGGTCAGAAAATTCGACGCCGCTATTTACTATCTCGCGCACCAGCTGGTCTGCGTCGGGGCTCCAGATGGTGTAAAGACCACCCTCGCCCGGCGCCACCTTGCGGGCTGAGCGCAGCTCGGGCAGTTTTGCGGCGCGTAAACGTACTTTTTTCAGGGCGACGCGTTTTTTGATCTCCTCAGGTTTGCCCGCCGTCGCCACGCGGCCTCTATCCAGCACCACCACGCGGTCGGCTAGCTCCTCCGCTTCTTCCATGTAGTGAGTAGTCAGCAGGACGGTGCCGCCTTCGCTTTTGAACCTGACGATTTCCCGCCAGAGGGCGCGGCGTGAGGAGACGTCCAAACCGGTCGTCGGTTCATCCAGTATGGCCAGGAGCGGTCTGCCGACAAAGGCCAGCGCCACCGCCAAGCGCCGCGCCTGGCCGCCGGACAAAGCCTGTACGTTGCGCGCCGCCAGGCTATGCAGTTCGAAGCGCGTCAGCGCCTCGTCGCTGCTCATGGGATCCGGATAATGGGCGCGCACCAGCTGTACTACTTCCTTAACTCGCAGCAGCGGGGGGAAGCCCGTTCCTTGGGGAGTGACCCCTAAAATGCGCCTGCTGGACGGGTTTCGCGGGTCTTTACCGTCCAGCGTGACCTTGCCCTTGTCGGGGGCGCGCAGCCCCGACAGCAGGCTGACGAGAGTGGTTTTGCCAGCGCCGTTGGGCCCTAATAGCGCCAGCAGCTCGCCCCGTTGAACCGCCAGGCTAGCGCCCCGCAGGGCCTCTACTTTACCGAGTCGTTTGTGAACGTTTTGGACGCTGACCATTACTCACACCCCTTTCAATGTATTTGCGACTAGTCATGATTCGCCGCTTCTCGTCTGGGAGATTAGCTCTTGCAGCGCCCGTAGGTGCTCTTCCAGGGCGTATCGCCCTTTGCTGGTCAAGCGTATCCACGTTTTCGGCTTGCGTTTCTCAAAGACCTTTTCAGTTTTCACGTAGCCGGCTTCTTCCAGCCTGCTGAGATGCCGGGAAAGGTTGCCCTCCGTCAGCCCCAGTTCTTTGCGCAGGCCGCTAAACTCTACGCGGCTTTCTGCGGGCAGACCGCTTAAGAAGGCCATAATCTTGAGGCGCGTCGGCTGGTGTATGAGGGCGTCAAAGGCCATGCTTTTTCACCAGCCAAAACCCGTAAACTGCCGCCGACAGCCCCAGCAAGGAGAAAATGAGGGGGTAGTAAGGCAAAAGGAAGACGTAGCCAATGGTGTCAAGTAGCGCCAGCGCCAGGCCCGCGCCTGTCACCTGCGGGTAGCCCAGGTGGTCGCCGCTGACGCTGAGGGCGAAGGATATAAACAGATTTACGACGAAAGAAAAGAAGCCGCCGCTCAGCATTGTAGTCGAAAAACCCCACAGCAGCAGGAAATATAACACTCCCAGGTAAGCCCAGGTATTCCTGATGGCGCGGCCGGCGGGGCTGCGCAGCGTATCTGCGACGCGCCCGCCCAGTAAAAAGCTGGCGGTAAAACCCGCTATGACCAGCAGCAGCCAGAGGAGTCCGGTGTTCTTGACCCCCATAACCTCTAGGCCGTAAGCAACAAAGTAGATCGCGCCCCAGACTATAATTATGCGCGCCAGGAAGGGCACGAGCAGGTCGCGGGCCCTGCGACGTTGCGCGCCTATCTCGGCAAGGGCGCGCCGGGCGTCATCGGGTCGCAATTCTTTGTCAGGCATCTTAACCTCCATAAATGACTTTACAATGCAAAGTACATTACGTCAATATGTGTCAACACCGCCCTATTAAGAAGGCGCTTTACGCGGTTATGCTAAGTCCATGAGGCTGATTCCGGCGGTAGACATCAGGGGCGGTAAAGCGGTACGCCTAACCGAGGGAGACCCAGAGCGTCAGACCGTTTACTTCGAAGATCCTGTAGGGGCGGCGCTCTACTGGCAAAGCCAGGGGGCCGACTACTTGCACGTAGTAGACCTCGACGCCGCCATTGGCGGGGGGGATAACCGCGGGCAGATCTCCAAAATTGCACAAGTATTGTCGATCCCCTTCGAGGTGGGCGGAGGCATTCGCAGCCTCGCCGAGGCGGAAGGCGTTTTGCATAGCGGCGCCGCCCGCGTCATCATAGGCACAACGCTGGTGAAAGACCCGCAGGAGGCGCAGCGGATGCTGGACTCCTTAGGGCCGGAGCGGCTGCTGCCGAGCATAGACGGCCGCGGCTTAGAGGTGATGGTCTCCGGCTGGCGGGAGGGGCAGGCGGGCGATGTTCTGCAACTCGTGCGCCGAGCCGCAGAAATGGGATTCCGTACCCTGATATATACCGACGTGCGCCGCGACGGCACTCTGCAAGGCCTAGATTTGCAGGTGATCGCCCGGGTCCGCGAAGCTTGGCCCCACTACTTGATAGCCGGCGGAGGGGTGGCGAGCGACGAAGACGTGCTGGGGCTGCAAGAGCTGGGCGTAGAAGCGGCAATAGCCGGCAAGGCGCTCTATGAGGGTGTGGTGGACGGTAGTCGCTGGTGGGGCGGGTCCCTAGACTAGAATGCCAGAATTGCCTGAGGTAGAGACCACGCGGCGCATCTTGGAACCGCATGTCGTCGGCAGGCGCGTTCTCGGACTGGAGCACGACGACCCCAAAAAGTATCGTCATACCGACCTGGCCGTAGGACGGGAGGTGCTTTCGACTCGCAGGCGGGGGAAGTACCTTATATTTCCGCTAAGGGGAGGGCTCGAGCTGATAATCCACCTGGGCATGAGCGGCAGCCTGCGTTTGCAGCCGGGCGGTCATACCCGCGTGCGGCTAGAGCTCGAGGGAACAACGGTCTTTTTCAACGATCCGCGGCGTTTTGGCCGCTTGCTGGTGGTGCCCGCTGGAGAATACTCGGCTATGCCGACATTGGCGCGTATGGGCCCCGAGCCGTTTTCCAGGTCTTTCACCGCGCGTTTGCTGCACGAGCATCTACAGCAGAGTTGCAGCGCCCTCAAGACGGTTCTCTTGAGCCAGCGGCCGGTAGCCGGCTTGGGTAATATCTACGCCGACGAAGCGCTTTGGCTGGCAAAACTGGCGCCGTATAGGCCGGCGTGCAAGGTTGACGCAGCGGCGGCGCGGCGCCTGCACCGAGCGATACGCCGCGTGCTGCGGCGCGCGCTCTCGCTGGGGGGCTCGACGCTCTCAGACGGCGTTTACACCAGGCCCAGCGGCGAACCGGGTTACTTCCAGATAGAGCACAAGGTGTACGGTCGCGCCAAACAGCCCTGTCTCCGCTGCGGCCGCCAGGTAGCCACCATGGTCGTGGGGGGACGCACCAGCCATTACTGCCCTGTTTGCCAGCGGTAAAAAAACGACCGCCAGATGGCGGTCGTTTTCGCTCGTAAGAAACGCTTAACGCTTCGAGTACTGCGGGGCCTTGCGGGCCTTGTGCTTGCCGTACTTTTTGCGCTCAACCTCGCGGGCGTCGCGCGTGAGGAAGCCGGCTTTCTTGAGGCTTTGGCGCAGGTCGTTGTCGTACTCGACCAGCGCGCGGGCGATGCCCATCTTGACGGCGTCGACCTGTGCGGCCTTGCCGCTGCCCTTGACGGTGACCAGCAGGTCGAACTGGTTTTCTTTGCTCACGTGGCGCAGGGGGTCGAGAGCGGAAGCCGCTTTGATTATGCCGCTAAAGTAGTCTTCAAAAGTCTTGCCGTTGACGGTAATCTGGCCCTTGCCGGGGCGCATGAAAACGCGGGCTACCGCGGTCTTGCGCCGCCCGGTGCCATAAAATTGCTGAGTCGCCATTATTTGACCTCCAACTCGATGGGTTCGGGTTTTTGCGCCGCGTGCGGGTGCTGCCCTCCGGCGTAGACCTTGAGCCGCTTAAGCATTCTGCGCCCGAGAGGGCCCTTGGGCAGCATGCCCTTGACGGCGTGCTGTAAAACCCGCTCGGGGTGGCGTTCCAGCAGGGTAGCGGCGTTGATGCTGCGCAGACCGCCGGGGTAGCCAGAGTAGCGGGTATAAACTTTTTGTTGCAGCTTGTTGCCCGTGAGCCTGATCTTTTCGGCGTTCACCACGACCACGAAGTCGCCGGTGAGCGTGTTGGGGGTGTAGTCGGGGCGGTGCTTGCCGCGCAGAATCTTGGCGATCTCGCTAGCCAGCCGCCCTAAGGTTTTCCCCTGGGCGTCTACCAGAACCCACTTGGGTTCGATTTCTTTGGGTACGTACGTCTTGTGCACAAGAGCCTCCAAAACTGCCTGTGGTTCTCACTGCACGGGGCGATCGGGGCAGAACCCCCTTGCAGGATGCCAGCGAGCAGTATAGCACACGCCCCCGGGGCATACAATGGCGCTATGGAGCATAAATGGTCCGACGAACAGGTGAAGCACGCCGTAGCGGAGCTGGAAGGTTGGCAGTATCAGGACGGCCGCATAGAACGAGTTTTTAGTTTCACCACCTACGCCGACGGAGTGGCCTTCGCCACCCGTATTTTCCTGCTGTCTGAAAGACAAAATCACCACCCTGACGCCGTTTGTGTTTTGTGGAAGAAAGTAGGTGTGGCTTACACCACCCACGACGTGGGCGGGGTGACGGAGCGCGACCTCAAGGCCGCGACGATGATCAACCTGCTCTACGAGCGCTTCCGCGACTAATCAGGCTCTTATCTAAGTATATTGACAAAACAGAGCGGAATGCTTAGTATTTGCACTGGAGGTGAGTGTATATGGCTAAACTAACCTTAGCTGAACAGTACACTTTGCGCGGCCTGACGGGCCGGATCGTGGGCGAGGTGCTTTCCGACGCCTACGGCATTCCCAGCCTTGGTCTCGTCACCAACAAGACCTACATTTGCTCGAGCCTGGCCGGAGCGGTCGAGGCCGCCTTCCTGGCGGACAAGGGAGGGCTCGGCCGCGTGCTTACCGCCCTGACCGAAAAGCCCGAGGACGCCGCAGCGGCGGTAAAGCAGCTGGAAGGCGCGAATACGGTAATGCTCGCCTACGGGGGCGAAGCGGACGCGGAGACCAACTACGCCCTCACCAAGGCCTTCCTGAAGGCTGCCGCCGAAGCCGACCTGGACGCCGACCTTTTCTTCCACGTACGCATCTGGGCTCCCGGCATGGTGCAAAAGGTAGTCAGCGAAGACAAGAGTATTGCCGAGTACCTAAAAGACCGCGCTCTGGGAGCTTTTGCTTTCGACCTGGATCGCGGCGTCTTTATTTTCCACGCCGTTGAGGTCAGCGAGGAGGGTGAAGTAATTTCTGAGCCGATTCTGGAAGCGCCGCTTAGCGTAGAGCACGCCGACCTTTTACGCCGCAGCCTCTGACTGTACGATCCCCAAAACCTCCGGGCGACTGGTCTCTCCCGGAGGTTTTTGCTATTGCGCCTGACCCAGGTTGACGCGGCCGGAGACTCTCCGTATACTTATGCACGAGATGAAGCTTCGCGCCCGACGACTGAAATGAAGTAAAGGGGACAAGCGCCTAAAGGTGGGGCTTGGCCCCACCTTTCTTCTGCGGGGCAAGCGTGAATAGGAGTGATGAGGATGAAAGTCGTACTAGCGTACTCTGGCGGTCTGGACACCAGTATTATCCTGAAGTGGCTCATCAGCGAGCGCGGGGCCGAGGTGGTCGCCTTTACGGCCGACATCGGCCAGGGAGACGAGGTGGAGGAGGCCCGCGAAAAGGCCCTGGCCACCGGGGCCAGCAAGGCCGTCGCCCTGGACCTGCGTGAAGAGTTCGTGCGCGACTTCGTCTTTCCCATGTTCCGCGCCGCCCCGCTCTATGAGGGCTACTACCTGCTCGGCACCTCGATCGCCCGGCCCCTGATCGCCAAGTACCTGGTGCAGATCGCCGAAGAGGAAGGGGCCGAGGCCATCAGCCACGGCGCCACCGGCAAGGGCAACGACCAGGTGCGCTTCGAGGTGAGCGCCTACGCTCTCAAGCCCGAGATCAAGGTCATCGCCCCCTGGCGCGAGTGGTCGTTCACCGGCCGCAGCGAGATGATTGACTTCGCCGAGAAGCACGGCATCCCCGTGGTGCAGACCCACGCCAAGCCCTACTCGATGGACGCCAACATGCTGCACATCTCCTACGAGGGCGGCATCCTGGAAGACCCTTGGGCCGAGCCCCCGGCCGAGATGTTCCTTTTCACCAAAGATCCTACCGAGGCGCCCGACGAGCCTGAATACGTGGAGATCGAGTTCGAAGCGGGCGACGCGGTGGCGGTGAACGGCGAGCGGCTCACGCCGGCGGCCCTGCTGACCCGGCTAAACGCGATCGCCGGGCGTCACGGCGTGGGGCGGGTGGACCTGGTGGAGAATCGCTTCGTGGGAATGAAGTCGCGCGGGGTTTACGAAACCCCGGGCGGCACACTGCTCTACCACGGCCGCCGGGCGGTGGAGAGCCTGACCCTCGACCGCGAGGCGCTGCACCTGCGCGACCAGCTTTCTCCCAAGTACGCCGAGATTGTCTACAACGGTTTCTGGTTCTCGCCCGAGCGCGAGGCGCTGCAGGCGCTCTTCGACGAGGTGGCCCGCTCGGTCAGCGGGACCGCCCGCCTCAAGCTCTACAAGGGCAACGTGACCATAGCCGGCCGCAGGTCGCCGAAGAGCCTCTACGACCAGAAGCTGGTCAGCTTCGACGAAGAGGGCGGCTACGACCAGCACGACGCCGAGGGATTCATCAAGCTGAACGCCTTGCGGCTCAAAGCGCGGGCAAAAGCGCAAAAGGGGTAGCCATGGCAGAGAAGGGCTCCAATAAGCTCTGGGGCGGGCGCTTCGCCGAGGAAACAAACGAACTGGCGGCGGCTTTCAACAACTCCCTGCCCTTCGACCGGCGGCTCTGGCGCGAGGACCTGGACGGCAGCCGCGCCCACGCCCGCATGCTGGCGAAGCAGGGCATCCTGACCGAGGAGGAGGCCCGGGTGATTCTCGAGGGCCTCGACCGGATCGAAGCGGAGATTGAGGCCGATACCTTTCCCTGGCGCGACGAGTACGAAGACGTGCACATGAACGTCGAAGCCCGCCTGACCGAGCTGGTGGGCGAGGTGGGCGGCAAGCTGCACACCGCCCGCAGCCGCAACGACCAGGTGGCCACCGACCTGCGCCTTTGGCTCAGGCGGGCGCTGGCGGCGGTCGTGGAAGCGCAGCAGGAGCTGGCGCGGGTGCTGGTGGCCGAGGCCGAGCGCCATCTCGAGCCCCCGCTGATTCTGCCCGGCTACACCCATCTGCAGCGGGCCCAGCCGGTGCTGCTTTCGCACTGGTTCATGGCCTACTACGAGATGCTTTCGCGCGACACCACTCGGGTGCTCGACGCTCTCTTCCGTCTGGACGAGTCGCCCCTGGGGGCGGCGGCGCTGGCGGGGACGAGCTTTCCCATCGACCGCCACTACACGGCCGAGCAGCTGGGCTTTTTGGAGCCGATGCGCAACAGCCTCGACGCCGTGGCCAGCCGCGACTTCGTGCTGGAGGCGCTTTCGGCCATCACCATAGGCCAGCTGACGCTTTCACGCTTGGCCGAGGAGCTGGTGCTCTACTCGAGCTTCGAGTTCGGTTTCGTCACCCTGCCCGACGCCTTCGCCACCGGCAGCTCGATCATGCCGCAGAAGAAGAACCCCGACATCCCCGAGCTGATCCGGGCCAAGGCGGGGCGGACGATCGGCGACCTGGTGACGCTCCTGACCGTGGTCAAGGGCCTGCCGCTCGCTTACAACAAGGACCTGCAGGAGGACAAGGAACCGCTCTTCGACGCGCTGGATACTTATACATCGTCCCTCAGGCTCATGGGGGCGCTGCTGCCGGGGCTCACCTGGCACCCGGAGACGACGAAGAAGGCTGCGGCGGGCGGCTTCGCCCTGGCCACAGACCTGGCCGACTACCTGGCCCGCAAGGGCATGCCTTTCCGCCAGGCCCACTCGGTGGTGGGCCGGATCGTCCGCAAGCTGCAGGAAGAGGGCCGCGACCTGGATGACCTTAGCCTCGACGAGCTGCGTTCCTTCAGTGATTTGTTCGACGAAGACGCGCTCACGCTGCTTTCAGTCGAGGGGTCTGTCGCCAGCCGCAACGTCTACGGCGGCACCGCTCCCGAGCAGGTGCGGGCCCGCATCGCCGAAGCCAAGCGGGAACTGGAGGAGGACCCGTCATGATGAAGTTGGAGCTAAAATCGGCGGTTTTACCTGAGGTAAGCGAAAACGCTGAGACCAACCTGCGCAAGGCGCGCCTCAGCGACGTAGACGCGATCTTCGAGCTCATCAAGTACTGGGCCGAACAGGGCTTCATGCTGGTGCGCAGCCGCAGCCAGCTCTACGAGAACATCCGCGACTTCTACGTGGTCGAAGACGCCGACGGCCACATCGTCGGCACCGTGGCGCTGCACGTTCTCTGGGCCGACCTGGCCGAGATCCGCAGCCTGGCCGTGCACCCCGCCCGCCAGGGGCAGGGACTGGGCCGCTGGCTGGTGCTCGCCAGCGAGCGCGAGGCGCGCGACCTGCACGTGCCCAAGGTCTTCACCTTTACCCTGCAGGACGGGTTCTTCCGCAAGCTCGGCTACCAGGACATTCCCCGCGAGGACCTGCCGCCCAAGGTCTGGGTCGAGTGCGCCGACTGCCCCTTCCAGGACAACTGCCACGAGATCCCCCTGATCAAGCACTTGTCGGGCGTCGCCGCAGAGGGTAGCGTGTAGCCAATGCACGAACGCGCCATCCTGGTTCTGGAAGACGGCACCTCCTACGAGGGCTACGCCTTCGGCCATCCCGGCAAGATGCCGGGCGAGGTGGTCTTCAACACCTCGATGACCGGCTACCAGGAGATCCTTACCGATCCCAGCTACCACGGCCAGATCGTGGTCATGACCTACCCCCAGATCGGCAACTACGGGGTCAACGTCTACGACATGCAGTCGAACCGGCCGTGGGTGCGCGGCTTCGTGGCCCGCGAGTTCAGCCGCATCGCCTCGAACCACCGGGCCCACCAGACCCTCGACGAGTTCATGAAGGAGTACGGCGTGGTGGGCATCCACGGGGTGGACACCCGCGCCCTGGTGCGTAAGATCCGTGAAGGGGGGGTGATCAAGGGCGTCATCGCCCACGGCAGCCAGTACTCCGGACCCGACCACCGCTTCACCCCCGAGGAGATCGAGCGGCTGGCCTTCGAGGCGCGGGCCTGGATCGACATCGACGGCCGCGACATGACCCCCGAGGTCACCACCCCCATCCCCTACGCCTACCCGACGCTCAAGAGCGGCAAACGGATCGTGGTCATGGACTTCGGCATCAAGCACGCCATCGTCGAGCAGCTGGCGGCTCACGGGGCCGAGGTGATCGTGGTTCCGGGCAAGAGCTCACCTGCGCAGGTCATGGCCTTGCAGCCGCACGGACTGCTCGTCTCCAACGGTCCCGGAGACCCGGAGATGCCCACCTACGCGCACGAGTCCCTGTGGAAGCTGATGGGCCTCCTGCCCACCTTCGGCATCTGCCTGGGGCACCAGCTCCTGGCCCTGGCCGCCGGCGGGCGGACCTTCAAGATGAAGTTCGGGCACCGCGGGGCCAACCACCCGGTCAAGAACCTGCTCGACGGCAGCATCGAGATTACCAGCCAGAACCATGGCTTCGCCGTGGACCTGGACAGCCTGCGCGAGTTCAAACCCACTCACGTGAACCTCAACGACGGCACGCTCGAGGGCATGGCCCACGAGCGGTACCCCGTCTTTTCGGTGCAGTACCATCCCGAGGCCAGCCCCGGCCCCCACGATTCGCGCTACCTCTTCAAGCGCTTCCTCGACGAGGTGGACGCCTTCCACGGTGAGGCGGGCGTGCCGCTGGAGAAGCAGCGCACGGACCCGTTCGGGGT
>JALSMT010000077.1 GCA_026987375.1 Thermaceae bacterium
ATAGTACGGGCCGATAGGGTGATGGATACCAGCAATCATGCCTGCTATCCCTAACCCTAGTTGGCAAAGCCGCCTTGCTCGGCTAGGATGAAAGAGGTCGCCCGCCGGCCGGGATGGCGGAATAGGTAGACGCAACGGACTTAAAATCCGTTGGGGGCGACCCCGTGCGGGTTCGAGTCCCGCTCCCGGCACCAAACGCCCCCGCGCTAGCGGGGGTTTTTTTAATTGGCGCCTAGAAAAGCAGCGGTTTAGTTTAACAGCCTAGCAGCGCGTGGACTACAATGTATTTGGCTATGAAAAACGCGGAGATTGCTCGCATTTTCGCCGAGATCGCCGACATGCTGGATTTCCTGGGAGACTCCCCTTTCCGCGTCAGAGCTTACCGCGCGGCGGCTCGCTACCTGACCGGTCTTGACGAGCCGATTGAGCGTATTGCACAAGGAGGGGAAAAGGCGCTGGACGAACTGCCTTACATCGGCCACGATTTGGCGCAGAAGATACTCGAATACCTGAGTACGGGCAGGGTGCGTAAGCACGAGGAGCTCAAGAAAAAGGTTCCCGCTGGAGTGCTGCAGATAATGCGAGTCCCTGGCGTTGGCCCCAAGACGGCCAAACTTTTGTATGACGAGTTGGGGATAACAACGCTCGCGGAGCTGCGGGCGGCCTTGAACGATGGCAGGGTTCTGGGCCTTCCGGGATTTGGCGAAAAGAAGGTCGAACGTTTGCGGCATAGCCTAAGACTGGTGGAGGCGGCGGCGAAGCGGCATCCTTTAGGCGAGGTGTTGTGGCAGGCGCGCGAACTAGTGGCGCGCCTGGAGAGCCTCCCCCAGGTTGAGCACGCCGCGCTTTGCGGATCGGCGCGGCGCTACAAGGAAACCGTCGGCGACCTCGACTTACTGGCCGCCAGCCGGCGTGCGCGCGCTGTTGCAGACGCCTTTGTGCGTTTCCCCGAGGTTGATGAGGTGCTGCTGGCGGGGGCCGGGCGCGCTACCGTATTCCTAAAAACGGGTTTGCAGGTCGATCTTAAAGTTATCGAGCCCGACTCTTGGGGTTCGGGTTTGCAGTACTTTACCGGCAGCAAGGACCACTCGATTCACCTCCGCGGCTTGGCTATGGATCGGGGTTTGAAGATCAACGAATATGGTGTCTGGAAAGGCGCGGAGCGCATCGCCGGAGCTAGCGAGGCAGAGGTCTACGGGGCTTTGGGGCTCCCCTGGATCCCGCCGCCGCTACGCGAAGACCGGGGGGAGATAGAGGCCGCCCAGGAGGGGAGACTACCCCAGTTAGTTTCTTTGCGACAGGTGCGCGGCGACCTGAAAGTTTTCCCTAAATGGGGCGATAAAGACTCGTTAGCCGATCTGGCCAAGGCGGCTGCTTCGCGAGGGTACGGCTATCTAGCCGTTGCTGATCGCTCTTCCCTTTGCGCTGCCGGCGAGGCGGGGTTGCAGGAGGCTAAGAAGCTCGTCGCTGAGATCCGGCGCCTCAACGAAAGCAATGATGGCAAACCCTACCTGCTGTCTGGAGCCGAGGTGGGTATTCTTCCTGATGGACGGCTCGAGTGCCCGGATGAAATACTGGCGCAGCTGGAGGTCGTACTGGTATCAGTCCGCAGCCACTACGACTTGGACCGGCAAGCGCAGACAAGGCGTATTTTGCGCGCCTTGGAGAATCCTTACGTACACGTTCTGGCCCGTCCCACGGCCCGCAAAATTGACGAACGCGCGCCTATTGAGGCAGACTGGGAGCGCATATTTGAGTTTGCCGCACGCTCGGGAAAGGCCGTTGAGATAGACGGTTTTTATAGCCACATCGACCTGCCCGACACCCTGGCGCGCCGCGCCGCAGAGCTGGGAGTTACCTTGAGCCTCTCCAGCGGGGCTAAGGCTTTGGACCAGCTACGCTTCATGGAGCTGGCGCTGGGCACTGCGCAGAGGGCGTGGCTGTCGGCTAAGCAGGTGTTGAACAGTCGCGACCTCAGACAGCTGCGTTCCTGGCTGGCGCGTGTGAGGGGTCAGTAAACGCGCCCACCCAACGGTACTTCGCGTTCGGGTTGCAAAAGCACCACCCGCCCTGCGGCGTCGGGAAGACCGAGCACCAGCACCTCGGATGAGAATCCGGCTATGCGCCTTGTTCCCAGATTGACGGCGGCGATTACGAGCCTGTCTATCAGGTCTTGGGGCTGGTAGAGGGCGGTGAGCTGGGCGCTCGAAGTCTTGACGCCCAGCGGGCCAAAATCTATCCAGAGTTTGTAGGCGGGTTTTCTAGCCCTTTCGTTGGTCTCGGCGCGCAGTATTCGTCCCACCCGCATGTCTATTTCGTTGAAAGCGTTTATGCCTGCCATCGTCAACCTTCCAGTAGCCGGCGCGCTTCCGCAACCGCTTCTTGCAGCAACGCGCCCAACCTTTCGTCTTCCAAGTAAACGGCCCTCCCCGCCAGCTTGAGCAGACGACTGGCCGCAACCTCGTTTTCCAAGACCTCGGCGAGCTCGCTCAAAGACTGCGCGTTCGGTTCTCTGAGAAAGGCTGATATTGACGCCAGTGCTTCCCGGTCCATAAATACATGGTAGTATAGCGCGTGTTGCAGAAAAAGATAAGTCTAGATGACGCCCTGACTAGGAGTATGGACTGGTTGAACTCGCAACTGGTTTCTTTGCTGGAACAACCCCCTTCCAAAGAGCGCGATTCGCAAGTGGCGCTGGCGCTCCTTGGGCTGTCTCGTGTTGCAAAGGGCAGGGAGTCCGAAAGGTTTTTTATCTCGGGTTATAGCTACGCCCGCACCAGCCGTGACCCGGCTGCCCGCCGCTTGGCTGAAGAGCGAAGAAGCGCCTTCCCAGACTGGTAGGGATAAGTTATAGAAATTCCTAGATAAAGAAGGCGCGCGAGCTGTTCTCGCGCGCCTTTCTGGTTGCGGGGGCAGGATTTGAACCTGCGACCTTCGGGTTATGAGCCCGACGAGCTACCAGACTGCTCCACCCCGCGCCGCCAAAGCTCAATGTAGCAAAACGAGCGATAACTGTCAAGCAAAGCCGCGCTTTGCTGAGAGGCTGACCGTCCCTAATAAACGGCTAATCCTTGTTTGTTTTTTGATCATCAAAATGCTCTTGTGTCTGCTAAAGCTGTATACTAACAGGGTGTGATGCCGGCGTTTTCTTGTGAAAAGAGCTAATATCTTGATAGAATAGCCGAGAGAGCCGGTACCGGGAGGATTCCGTCTATGAAAGCAGTCTTGATTACATTACTAGCTCTGGGGGGATGGCTGCCCGTGGCTTTGGCGCAAACCTCCCAAGTGAAAGATCCTGCAGCTTTGGAAGCGCAGCTCAAGCAGCATCCGGGAGACCTGCGGACCATGATGGCTCTGGCTAAAGCTTATTTGGAAGCCGCTAGGTATGATGAGGCGGCTCGGATATATGAAGACGTCATATCGTCCGACTTCGAAAACTTTTCTGCTCACTTTGGCCTGGGCCTTGCCCTCTATCGCAAAGGCGACTTGCGCGGTTCGATATTCGAGTTTGAACAGGCTACCAGGGTAGACCCCAAGAGATTCGAGGGCTGGTATAACCTGGGTGTAGCCTATTCAGACGCCAAGCGCTGGGACGACGCCGCCGAGGCCTTTTCTAGGGCGCTGGAGCAGGGAAAAGCGCTCAAGCTGGATCCACAGACGCTCAAGCCGGCCTACTTGGGGCTGGCCGCCGCCGAGCGAAAGCTAGGCAAACCGGACGCCGCCGCAAGCGTTTTACAAAAGGCTGCCAAAGAGCTCGACAGCGACCAGGACGTGCTGTTTTTGCTGGCCGAGAACCTTGTTCTGGCAGGGCGTCCCAAAGACGCGATCCCTTATCTCTACAAGGTGCTAAGCAAGGACCGCGCTAACGTGGCTGCGGTCGGTTTGCTCGCCGATATTTACGTGGGCCAGGGTTTGGTAGAGAGGGCTCTGCACGAGATCGACCGCTCTCTCGCCGAGGCCAAGAGTGATACCGCCAAAGCCAACCTCCTCCTCAAAAAGGCCCTGATTATCAAGGCGGAGGATGCCAAAGAGGCTTCTCGTCTTTTGCAACAGGCCAGCGCCCTGGATCCGCAGTTGTGGCAAGCTCACTACGACTTAGGAAGCAACTGGCTAAAGGCTGGAGACGCGCAAAAAGCATTGCGGGCATTCCAGCAGGCCTACAGTGTAAAACCGGACGAGCCTAAAATTCTTGTCGGCTTAGCCGCAGCTTATCTGCAACTTCGGGATTACAAGCAAGCTTACCGCTACGCCAAGCTGGCTTCTGCGTCTTCCGACAAGACCGTTAGGGGCGATGCTTTGATACTCGCCGGTAAAAGCGCTTACCAGCTGGGCAGGTACGGAGAGTCCAGGGCTTTGCTAGTTAAAGCGGTTGATCTAAAACCCCACGACGCCGACGCCTGGTTGTGGTTGGGGCTTGCATCGTACGCCATGAAAGACTATAAGACCGCCATAGCCGCGCTGGAGAGGTCGGTTAGTGTATCTCCCACCCCGCTGGCCAAGCTAAACCTGGGCGCCGCCTACCTAGCGGTCAAGCGATTCAGCGACGCCGAGCAGATTTTGACTCAGGTGGTCCTAGAGGACCCGCAGCAAGCGGAAGCCTGGTACAACTTGGGCTGGGCGCTCAAATCTTTGGCGAGAGACGCCGAGGCTAAGAGGGCTTGGAAGCGCGCCCTGGAGTTAGGTTACGAACCGGCCCGGAGTTTGATAAAGAACTGAAGACGTCGCGAGAAGGAGAAGATATGCGCTGGTTACGGGATAACTGGATAGACGCTCTGATTTTTACTGTTTTCGCTGTTACTGTAGTGGGCATCGTCCTCTTTTTGACGGGCGTCAACCCGTTTCAGGGCAGGATTGCCAGCCCCCCGCGCAATACCAATGTAACGGGTCGGCCTGCTACTACGACGAGCCCGCTTACTACGGGTCAACCACAAAGCAAGCCCGCTGGCGCTTCTGGAAGCCATGCAGAGGGAGGCGCAGGCGCCCAGACTCCATCAGTAACAGTGGTGCCCCTCTTGCCTGCCACCGGTAATGCTGCAGATGCTTCGGCTGGCGCTAACAAACCTGCCGGGTCTACGCAAGGCAGCTCACCCGCGCATAAACCAGCGGCGGGCGCGCGCAAGCCTGCGTCTGCCGCCAAGCCCGCCGGCGCCTCTATTAGCGTACCGGCCGGGCCCGAGAAAGGTGTCTTCAGGGTTTCGGTAGGGGCGTTCGCCAACCCCGGCAACGCTTTGGCCTTGGCCGAAAAGCTTGAGGCGCGCGGGTTTCCGGTCAGGCTGGAGCCGGTTGGGAAGGTTACGCGCGTGGCCGTAGGTCCTTTCCCCAGTCGCACTTCTGCAAAGAACGCCGCAGATAAGCTGGCCAACTACCAGCCGCAGATTTACCGGGGCGACACACCGGCGTTAGAACAGGCGTACCTGCAAGTAGGCGCTTATAAGCAGCTTTCTTCGGCGCGACCGATCGTGGAGAAGTTGAAGGCGGCAGGTATTGGTCCGGTCGTCTTCTATTACCAAAAGCCTTGGTTGAAGGTTTGGATTGGGCCGCTGGAGCCGTCGCAGATAGCCACTCTGAAAGCGCGACTAAAAGACGCCGGCTTTGAGGCGGTAGAGGTGCGCTAGTGAGCAAGATTCCCGACGCCACCATTACCAGGCTCGTCCACTATCTGCGCGCTTTGGAGCAGATGGAGGCCGAGGGTAAGGTGCGCACCTCCAGCGAGGAGCTGGCGGCCGCGGCGGCGGTGACTGCTTTTCAGGTCCGCAAGGACTTGGCTTATTTCGGCAGTTACGGTACCCGCGGGGTAGGTTACACGGTGCCGGTGTTGCGCAGGGAGTTAGCGCAGATACTAGGTATGGGGCGCGACTGGAGGCTGATAATCGTCGGCATGGGCCGCCTGGGTCAGGCTCTGGCGGATTACTTTGTTGGCTCGCAAATATACTCTCTTGTCGCGGGTTTTGACGTTGACCCCGATAAACTAGGCAAGAAGGCGGGGCAGGTAACCGTGCAGCACGTTTCAGAGCTCGCAAAGGTGGTCGCAGAGAAGCACGTAGACGTAGCCATCCTTACGGTTCCCGGCGACGTTGCGCAAGAGGTGGCGGAGGCGCTGGCGGCCGCGGGAATAAAGGGGATATTGAACTTCACCCCGGCAGTTCTTAAGAAGCATCACGGCGTGACCGTAGAAAACGCCGACTTTATGGCTGGACTTTCTAGGTTGGGTTTCTTTATGATTAACCCAAGGTGGCGAGAGGAGATGATGGGATGAAAAAGTGGCCATTAGCAAGCCTGTTGACTTTGTTGCTCTTATTGACTGCGTGCGGTTTGCAGTTACCCTTTAGTAAACAATATTACCGTGTTAATCTGAGCCCTGACCAGTGGGGCTTTGAGGCTAATGCAGGTACGATAACCGTGGTTGGTAATCAAGCTCAAGTTTTGTCGGCCCCAGGAGCCCCGGAGGGCGTTCTTGACAGCGTAGAGGTGACTTATTTTGACAACGACGGTAATCCGGTCGACGTAAACGACCCCGGGTTTATCGCTTCGCTTCCTGTTCCTATACCTGCTGGAGTTTCTTGCGGGCAGACCCCAGCATCTGGCGCAAGCGCAGCCTCTTGCAACATGGGGGACGCGGGCTGGAAATATGATTGGGCCAGGTCGGAAACCTTTACTTTTAGTATGGACGGGAAGATAGCGGAGAAAATGCTAGACGCCTCTACGAGTGGCGCGCCGTATTTAAACTGGCGCGCGCACGTAGTTTTTCATGCGCACACCCTGGGTGGTCAGCAGGTTTCCTGGACTCAGGATATCAAGATTGTATTCCCGCTCAAGAGTGGCGGCTAAAAAAACAAATACAGGGCGCGCGGAGTATACTTTGAGCGGTGAGTGCCGGTAGCGCTAGACTCAATTTGCAGGGGGCTTTTGCGGCAGGCGGAGATTTTGACGCCAAATTACGGCGGTTGTTAAGCTCTGACGTAGAATTTATCCGTTTGATTGAAGACGACTTGGTAAGCGCCGGGGGTAAGAGGATCCGCCCCCGGCTCGCTTTTTTGGCTGGCGAGTCTTTGGGTGGCGTGCCCCATAACATGGAGCTGGCGCTGGCCGTAGAGCTGTTACACTCGGCGACCTTGCTCCACGACGACTTGGTGGACGACGCTGATACCCGCAGAGGGCGCGAGGCCGCCTTTCGTAAATATGGCAACGCCGTTTCGGTCCTCTCGGGCGACTACCTGCTGAGCCGCGTGCTGGCGGTGCTGGCAGAAACAGGAAAGCTCGAGCTGGTCCGGCTTTTCGCCGAAGCTGCGCGTCTGCTGGCGGAAGGCGAGGTTCTGCAGTTTCAGGTGGCGGCCTACCGCGATTATTCCGAGGACAACTACTACCGCATCATCACCGGTAAGACGGCGGCGCTAATGACCGCCGCCACAGAGGGCGCCGCCATTTTAGGCGACGCCGCGGGCGAGGCCAGAAGGGCGCTGGCTTCGTTTGGCCGCGAGTACGGTTTGGCTTTTCAGATGCGCGACGACTATCTGGATCTAATGGGAAGCGCAGATGTTTTGGGCAAGCCCGTGGGTGGGGACGTGCGCGAAGGAAAGGTAACGCTAATAACCCTCTGGCTCTTGGCTGAAGCTCCCGCAAAAGTAGAGCCTTTGTTGCTGCGACGCCAGGTATCAAGCGCCGACATCGCCGTGTTGCGCTCGCTGGCGGAGGAGCGCGGCGTGGCGAAAAGGGTGGTGAAGGCTATCGAAAAGCGTGTTGACAGCGCAATAAGCGCGTTAAAATCGCTTCCGGGTTCTCCCGCAAGAGCGGCGCTGGAAGAATTGGCCCTCGCAGAATTGCAGCGGTTGCAGTAATATCAAGCGTCATGCGACGACAGAGGAGGTGCACATGCTCAAAAGCGCCTATAAGCCCCCCGGGGAACCGGGGCTTTGGCAAGATTTCTTGACCGAGCTAGAGCGAACGCTAAGCCACGTAGATGCGCACCCGGCAACCGTGGAGTACCTGACCCACCCGCGCCGGACGATAGCCCTCACCGTACCTGTCCAGTTGGACGATGGTACGGTCAATTTTTATAGCGGCTATCGGGTGGTGCACAACATCGCCATGGGACCCGCCAAAGGAGGGGTCAGATTCCACCCCCAAGTTTCTTTGGGGCAGTCGGTAGGGCTGGCGGCCCTCGCCACGATTCAGTCGGCGGTTTTTCGTTTGCCTTATGGCGGGGCCTCGGGCGGTTTAGCGATAGACCCTAAGGCTTTGTCGGTCAGCGAGCTCGAGCGCATTACCCGCCGCTACGCCGCCGATTTGGTAGACGTCATCGGCCCCGAGCGCGACATTCTGGGCCCCGACTTGGGCACGGGCGAGCGCGAGATGGGTTGGATCATGGACACCTACTCCACCAACCGCGGTTACACCGAACCAGGCGTAGTCACCGGCAAACCGCCGCAGCTGGGCGGCATCGCCAAGCGCGGCGAGGCGGTGGGCCGCGGCGTTCTCTATGCGGTCGAATCGTTCGTGCGTTTCGCGGGGCGCGACCTAAGCGGCGCCACCGTAGCAATTCAGGGTTACGGTAAGGTCGGTCGCGCCGTCGCCAGGCTGTTTGCCGAGGCGGGCGCGAAGATTATCGCGGTTTCAGACGTTTGGAACGCGGTTTACCAGCCCGAGGGTATCGACGTTGCCGCCTTGCAGGAACACTACTCCAAGACGCGCCGTGTTGAAAACTTTGAAGGCGCTCACACCATTGGGCGCGAGGCGCTCTTTGGCCTTGAGGTTGATTTTTTGATCCTGGCTGCGGTGGAGGGCTCCATCAACGAAACCAACGTCGAACAGGTGCGCGCCGCGGTTATCGTCGAGGCGGCGGTCGGCGCGACCACCGCTGCGGCGGGGGAGAAGCTGCGCGAGCGGCAGATAGAGATTGTTCCCAACGTCTTGGTCGGCGGCGGCGGCCTGGTGATGGACTACTTAGAATGGGTGCAAAACTTTTCCATGTTCAACTGGTCCGAAGAGAGGATCTGGCAGGCCATGCGCACCCGCGTCTTCAGGACTTTAGAAGAGGTCTACGCCCACGCCGCGGAGCAGAACGTAGACCTGCGCTTGGCGGCCTTCGAAATAGCGCTTAACCGTCTCAACGAGGCTACTTATCTGCAGGGGGTATATCCATGAAGAGCGAAACCATCTCGTACCTGCCGGAGGCCGACAAGGGCCCCTGGGGGATCTACCTGGAGCAGGTCGAACGCGTCACGCCTTACCTGGGAAAACTTTCCTACTGGGTAGATACGCTCAAACGTCCCAAAAGGATACTGATAGTAGACGTACCCATCCACTTGGACGACGGCACCGTGGTCCACTTTGAGGGTTATCGCGTGCACCACAACACCTCGCGCGGGCCGGCCAAGGGCGGCGTGCGTTACCACCAAGACGTCACCCTCTCGGAGGTGATGGCGCTGTCGGCCTGGATGACCATCAAGAACGCCGCCGTGGGCTTGCCTTATGGCGGCGGCAAGGGCGGCATAAGAGTGGACCCGCGCAGGCTTTCTCCCAGCGAGCTGGAGCGCATTACCCGCCGTTACACCTCGGAGATAGGCATTCTGATAGGCCCCAAGAAAGACATCCCCGCGCCCGACGTGGGGACCGGGCCGCGGGAAATGGCCTGGATGATGGACACCTACTCCATGAACGTCGGCGCCACCACGCCAGGGGTGGTGACAGGTAAACCCATCGCCATAGGGGGTTCGCTCGGTAGGGCCGACGCCACGGGTAACGGCGTCTTCTTTGCTTCGCGCTCGGCTGCGGAAAAGATAGGGCTGGACATTGAGGGCAGCCGCGTTGTGGTGCAGGGCTTTGGTAACGTGGGCAACGCTGCGGCGCGCGCTTTTTACGATCACGGAGCTAAGATCGTGGCCATCTCCGACGTAACCGGCGCCGTCATAAACGAAGCGGGTATAGACCCCTATGACTTGGCCGACTACGTAAGTAAGTCTGAGACGCGCGGCGTTTTGGGCTACCCCAAGGCCGAGCCGCTGCCAGCGGCGGAGCTGTTCCAAGTGCCTTGCGAGTTCCTGATTCCGGCGGCGCTGGAGCGGCAGATAACCGAGCAGAACGCCTGGAAGGTAGAGACTAAAATCGTCGCCGAGGGCGCCAACGGCCCCACTACTCCGGCGGCCGACGACATCCTAGCCGAGCGCGGCGTCATCGTCGTACCCGACGTAATCGCCAACGCCGGCGGCGTTACCGTTTCCTACTTTGAGTGGGTTCAGGATTTCAACTCTTACTTCTGGACGGAAGAGGAGATAAACAAGAACCTTGAGCGCGTAATGCGAGAGGCCTTCGAGGCGGTCTGGCAAGTATCGCAGGACCGCAAGGTCAGCCTGCGCACCGCGGCCTACATCGTCGCCGCCAGCCGCGTTCTCGAAGCCCGCGCCATGCGCGGACTTTACCCCTAGCCAGTCAGGACCTGCACTCTAGCCCATCCCCCGTGGGGATGGGCTAGAGTGCAGATATGGCGGCCTTAGCCACACCCCGTGACTGGCCTAGCTGCGGTCGGGTGACGCTAAAACCATTTTCCTCAGGGCTCACTCCCCAAGAGTGGCGCTGGTTTTGGGAAAGCTTCCGCGACGAAGAGATAGCCACCTGGAACGGTAACCGTCCGCTACGGATGCCGCTGTGGCTCTTTAAGCGGATAGTGGCCGGAGAGGTCAAGCGGGGGGAGCGCTTGGGGTTCGTAGTACTCGACGAAAAAGGCGAGTGGCTGGGAACGCTCGAGCTCTATCAGCTCGACTTGCGAGAGGCGACTTTGGGCATCATCCTCGGCCGCAAAGACCGCTGGGGCCGGGGCTACGGCAGGGAGGCGGTAAAAGCTCTGCTCGCTTACGCTTTCAAGCGGCTGGGGCTCGAGGTGGTCAAACTACGCACCTATTCCCACAACGAGCGGGCCAAGAGGGCGTTTTTGGCGGCGGGGTTTCGTGAAATGGGCGAAGAGGAGCTGGCGGGCGGTAAGAAAGACACCTTGATGGAATGCCGCAAGAGCGATTGGCGTGACGGCTGCGATTCTTTCCCCAACTAGACTCGCGCAAGCTCGCAGGCGGTAGAATGTACGAGCAATATGGATTTTGAGCTGAAGCGGTTCATGCGCGAGCACTACCAGGTCTCCGGCGCGATTGCTCCCGGTCGTTTTGAGAGCGAACTGGCCAAGAGACTGGGTTCTCCCAAGAAGTGGAAGCCGGTATTGAAGGCGTGGAAAGCGTACTTATCGCAGCCGGGCCGCCAAAGCATAGTCGATTTTTACCGCAGCAGCCTCAGCGCTCCGCGCGGACTCTTGGAGTCGCTGGTATACGGTGTTCACTACCCTTTTTTACAGTATTACGCAGCCGAGGCGCCTGCTCTGCTGCCGGCCGCGGGAAGGGTGCTGGAGGTGGGGGCATACAGCGGCGCGCTGCTCTACGCCCTTATGCAGTTGCGGCCGGATCTTTCCTGGCACGCGTTAGAGCCTTTGCCCGAGGCGCGGGAGCGCGCACTCGAGGTGGGACGGCGTTTGGGGCTAAGGGCAGTTTGGCACGCTGCGTGGTGGGAAGAATTCGAGCCCGCGGAGCCTTACGACGCGGTCTTATTGCTATCGGTCTTGCCAGAGGGATACATCTACGAGGGAATGCCGGCGGAGATGACGGATGACGCCGAGTATTACCGTGCTTTCGAACTATGCCAGCGCCTGCAACGCCTCGACAAAGTGCTCAAACCGGGCGGCCGCCTAATCTACGGCCACGGTCCTTTTCTCGGTAAGAACCCGGCGGGTTTGCAGAGGCTCTTGCAAAAGATGGGGTTTACCGGCGTGGCGAGCAGCGGCGCGGGAGACTACGTGTTGGTCCACGCTTTGCGGGGGGAGGAGTTGCTGGACGCCCGCGAAGACGCCATCAAGTCTCCTAAAGTTTCCAGCGACGAGCCGCCCGCCAAGGTTCACGCCGACGCCGCGGAGCAGCTGCGCCTGGCGCGGGAAGCCCTGGAGCGCTCAGATTTCGCCAAGGCTCTGCAGCTTTTGCACGGTAACGACGATGACCGCGCTTCCTGCATCAGGGGCGAGGCCTATCTGGCGCTGGGGCGCTGGCGCGAGGCGGAGGCCGAACTGGCGCGGGTAGCGACTAAAGAGGCCGAAGTCAAACGGGCGCTGGCGCTGGTAGAGATGGGCCGGGGTTCAGAGGTGCTGGCCACCTTGCGAAAGGTGGAGCGCCAGGGCGATCTTTACAAAGTCGCCTTGGCGCGTGCATACGCCCAGAGCGGCCAGCTCGACGAGTCGCTGCGAGTCTTTGCTTCTTTGCAGGAAGACGCCCCAGAAGACGAGTTGCGGCAGGTCTTGAAGCGCTACAGCGATAAGCTATTTCACGACCTGCGCGAGGGCAAGCTGGCTCAGGTCAGCCGCCGCGTGGAGTTTGCCGAGGACTTATCCCCCAGTTTTTTAGATCGCGAGCTTTTATATCTGGGCCTCCACGCCGCTTTGGAGCAGCGCCTCTGGCGACGAGCCGAGCGGTACGCCCGCCGCCTTTACGAGCAAGGGGAGGCCAGCGGCGCTTTAGGGTTGGCGCTGGCGCGTATGCGCATAAGCGGCGTCGAAGAGCTTGCAGGCGTAGAACGTGAAGTTCTTGAGGAGGTAGAACCTTTTTTGACCGATGCGGTGGCGCGCACCGAAGAGCCGCTGGCGCTCATGGCGCTGGGTAGTCTGCGGGCGGATCAGGGGCGCTGGCAGGAGTCGCGCAGGTTGTTGCAGCAATCGGTGCGCCTGCTCAAGGGCAGGCCGCTCGGGGCGGCTTATGGCATGCTGGCGAGCGTGTTGGAAAGCCTAAAAGCGCCCCTGCCCGAGGTGTTAGGGGCGCATAAGCGGGCACACGCCTTCAGCCCCTACTCTGCGGAACGTCTCTTGCAATTGGCCGACGCCGCCGCCACGGCCGGAGAAAAGGTCCTGGCGCGGGAATTTTTGAGCGCCCTGGGCGACTCCGACCTCTCGGGGCTGGCGGGCGACGAGTTTGAAAGGCTGGTGGCGCTGGTGGAGGAGCTGGAGGGCCCTTGGGAGGCGTTCAGGCTACTTTGGAAGGCTCTGGAGCATACGCCCGCGGCCACGTTGGAGCAGCTGCGGCGCGCCTATGAATTGTCGCGTCCGTTTGCCGCGGGTGAAGAGGCCGAGGCCGCGCGGCTGGCGTACCTGAGACTGCTCAACCAGCAAGGCCAAGCCGAACAAGCCTTGCGTATCCTCGAAGCCGAAGTAGAAAGGCGACCACGCGCCATAGAGCTGCTATTCGATCTGGCTGAACAGCACGAGCGGCTGGGCGAGTACCAGCGAGCGGCGGAGGTTTGGAAGCGCGCCCTGGAAGTAGCCTATTACCAGGAAAAAGACTTGGAGTTGGCGCTCGAGGTGTTGCGCAACCTCATCTTCCTCAACCCCGACGACGCAGACATAGAACTCTATCTGCAAGAGCTCAAGGCCACCTCTTCACGCTTGGCGGAGCTGGAGGACAAAGACGACGCCCTCAAAGGACAAACAGCCGAGGGCGTCATGCGCGCGGGATTGCCGCACTTTTCCGGAGAGTACCTGGTTATATTGGGCGGTCATACCCAGCTGCGCAGCCGCCTGCTGCCGCGTTTGCAAGACCTGGGCCTGCGGGTGGACTGGTTCGACTCCGACACTACTACCGCCGCCCGCGAGAGCCTCAGGCGCATTAGCAGCCGCCTCGGACGCGCTCACGGAGTGATGATTGTAAGTTCTTACGTGGGGCACGACCTCTCGGAGCCGGTGCGCAGCGCGGCGCAGGACTTGGGACTGCCGGTTTATATAACTCCGGGTCGCGCTCGCGGCGTTACCGGACTGCTACGGGCAATAGCCGAGTTCGCGCCCCAGATAATAAAACGAGCCATCAGCTGACGCTAGGTATCAGCCGTGTTCCCTTAGCTAGTTTTTTAGCTGAGCAATCCGTTTGGCTGGTATGATAGTCGGCGATGAAGCCGCAACTTCCCATAGAACAGCTTGCCATCAACGCCATTCGCTTCCTGGCCGCCGACGCGGTGGAAAAGGCCAACTCGGGCCACCCCGGTATGCCCATGGGTGCAGCCCCCATGGCTTACGTTTTGTGGCGGGATTTCCTCAAGCACAACCCCGCCGACCCCGCCTGGCCGGATCGCGACCGCTTCGTGCTCTCGGCCGGGCACGGCTCGATGCTGCTTTACGCCTTGTTGCACCTGAGCGGCTACCCGCTTTCCATCGAGGATATCAAGAACTTTCGCCGCTGGGGTTCCAAGACGCCCGGCCACCCGGAGTACGGGCACACCGCGGGCGTCGAGGTCACTACCGGGCCGCTCGGCTCGGGTATAAGTACCGCCGTTGGCCTGGCTCTGGCGGAGCTGAAACTAGGCGCCGAGTTCAATCGCGATGAGTTTGACATTGTAGATCACTTTACCTACGTGATAGCCTCTGACGGCGACCTCATGGAGGGGATTTCGGGAGAGGCCTCCAGCTTGGCGGGCCACTGGAAACTTGGTAAGCTGATAGTCCTTTGGGACGACAACCATATTTCTATTGACGGCACTTCCAAGCTGGCCTTCAGCGAAGACGTGCTGGCGCGCTACCGCGCCTATGGTTGGCAGACGTTATTCGTAGAAGACGGTACCGATACCTCCGCCATCCGCGCGGCCATCGAGGTGGCGCGCTCCGAGGAGGGGGCGCCCAGCATCATCGCCGTACGCAACCACATCGGCTATGGCAGCCCCAAGCAAGACAGCCCCTCCTCGCACGGCTCGCCCTTGGGAGAGGAGGCGCTGGCCGCCGCCCGCGAAAAGCTGGGCTGGAATTACCCGCCTTTCGAGATACCAGAAGAGGTTTACCGGCACTACCGCACCGCTCTGGATCGCGGCGCGGCCTGGCAGGAGGAGTGGGAGAAGAAGCTGGAATCGTACGGTTGGAAATTCCCTGAGGAAGTGCAGGAATTTACGCGCCGCGTAATCAAGCGGGCCTTGCCAGCCGGCTGGGCGGAGCGCCTCCCGCACTTCGACCCCGCGACCAAGATGGCCACCCGTAAAGCCAGCGGCGCGGTTCTGGCGGCGATATCGCCACACCTACCCGAACTTTTGGGTGGTTCCGCCGACCTGACGCCGTCCAACAACACCAAAGCGCCCGACATGAGCGATTTTTCACCAGAAAACCCCCTGGGGCGCTACGTTCACTACGGCGTGCGCGAGCACGCCATGGGAGCCATACTCAACGGCTTGCTGCTGCACGGTGGATATCGTCCTTACGGCGGGACTTTTCTGGTCTTCTCGGACTACATGCGCGGAGCGGTGCGCCTTGCAGCCTTAATGGGAATCCCGACTATCTTCGTCTGGACGCACGACTCGATCGCCATCGGCGAGGACGGCCCTACGCACCAACCGGTGGAGCATTTAATGAGCCTCAGGGCGGTTCCCAACCTCTGGGTCATCCGCCCGGCCGACGCCACGGAAACCGCGGTAGCCTGGCGCATGGCGCTGGAGCGTCAGTCCGGTCCCAGCGCACTGATATTCACGCGCCAAAGTCTGCCGGTGTTGGACCGCGGTAAGTACGCCGCTGCAGAGGAGGCCGGCAAGGGCGGTTATGTGCTGAGCGAGCCGGCCGTTCCGCCGCAGGGGGTCATCGTAGCCAGCGGCAGTGAGGTTGCCCTGGCCCTGCGGGCGCAGGAAGAGCTGGCGGCCGAGGGAGTGGCGGTGCGCGTCGTCAGTATGCCTTGCTTCAAGGCTTTCGACGAGCAGCCGGGGGCTTATCGCGAGAGCGTTTTGCCGCCGCGCTTGCCGACGCTGGCGGTGGAGGCGGGGGTTACGCTCGGCTGGCGGCGCTATGCTGACGACGTCTTAGGAATAGACCACTTCGGCGCCAGCGCTCCTGGAGAGATCGTCTATACAAAGATGGGTTTTACCGTGGAGAATGTGGTCAAGAGGATGAAGAAGTTACTGGAAAGGTAGAGAGGGATTATGAAGCGAGTCGTCAGTGTATCTATTGGGTCTTCGAAGCGAGACGCCAGCGCCGAGGTTGAGCTGTTAGGCGAAAAGTTTTTGCTCGAGCGGGTAGGCACTGACGGAAGTTTCGAGAGGGCTATTGCTCTAATAAAGAGCTACGACGCCGACCCAGAAGTGGCGGCCATAGGCCTGGGCGGGATCGACCTCTACCTCTACGCGGCGGGGCGGCGCTACACCATCCGCGACGCCAAAAAACTGGCGCGCGCCGCCAGCAAGACGCCGGTCGTGGACGGCTCGGGCCTCAAGCACACCCTAGAACGCAAGGTTGTCGCCGACCTGGACAAATTAATCGGCTGGCGCGGCCGCAAAGTGGTCATGACCTCGGCGGTGGACCGCTTCGGCATGGCCGAGGCGCTATGGGAGCACGGCGCCGAGATGGTTTTTGGAGACATCATCTTTGGCCTTGGCGTCAATATTCCCATCCGCACCTTGCGCGGCCTGCGCCTGCTGGCTAAGGTGCTATTACCGGTCTTTACCCAACTCCCATTTACTTGGGTTTACCCCACGGGTGAAAAACAGGAGAAGCAGATAAACGACTGGCGCAGCAAGTACTACCAGTGGGCGGACGTTATCGCCGGCGATTTTTTGTACATCAAACGCTTCCTGCCGCCGCGCATAGACGGCAAGATAATCCTCACGAACACCACCACGGCGGACGACGTCGAGATGTTGCGGCAGCGCGGCGCGGCGATGCTGGCCACGACCACGCCGCGCCTCAACGGCCGCAGCTTCGGAACCAACGTAATGGAAGGGCTATTCGTGGCGCTGGCCGGCAAGTATCCGCTGAGCGAGCAGGACTACCTCGATTACATAGACAAGCTGGGCCTTGGCGCCAACGTCACCAACTTTGGCGAAGAGGCCGCGATATCAGACACAGGAGGGAAACAATGATAAGCGTTACCGATCTCAGACCCGGCACCAAAGTGGAGATGGACGGCTCCCTTTGGGAGTGTGTAGACTACCAGCACCAAAAAATCGGTCGCGGCGGCGCCAAGGTGGTCGCCAAGTTCAAGAACCTGGAAAGCGGCTCCACCGTCGAGCGCACTTTCAACTCCGGCGAAAAGCTCAACGATATTTACGTAGAGGCGCGGGAGATGCAGTACCTTTACCCGGATGGCGACGAGCTGGTGCTGATGGATTTGGAGAGTTACGAGCAATACCACGTTCCGCGTGCGGTGGTAGGCGACGTAGCCAAGTTCTTGAAGGAGGGTGTCGTCCTCATAAGCGACGTCTACCAGGGGCGCGTCATCAAGGTCGTACCTCCTACGGTCGTAGAACTCGAGGTGGTGGAGGCGCCTCCCGGAATCAAGGGCGATACCGCTTCGGGCGGCTCTAAGCCGGCTACCCTGGAGACCGGCGCCGTGGTCAACGTACCCCTCTTCGTCGAGGCCGGGCAGGTAATCAAGATAGACACCCGCAAAGGCGAGTACGCCGGTAGGGCTTAGGAGGCAGCCGTGAACCCCAAAGAAGTAAAAGCAATCTTGCAGGCGATGGTTGCGACGGACACCAACGAGCTTACCCTGGAGACCCCAGATTACAAGCTCAGCGTTCGCCGCGCGGCGGCGGTTCAGCAACAGATCGCGCAACCGCTTGCTGTTGCTGCTACCCAAGAGCAAGATGTACCCCCCCAGACGCGGGCGCAGACCGCGGAGCCGCAGCAGCAAACGCCCGCCGAAAAGCCTGCGGCCTCCGACTGCCCAGGTTGTCAGGAGATAACGGCTCCCATAGTAGGCACCTTTTACCGCAAGCCGGCGCCCGATGCCGAGCCCTTCGTCAACGTTGGCGACAGGGTGGAGAAAGGGCAGGTGGTCTGCATAATCGAGGCCATGAAGCTCTTCAACGAGATCGAGTCTGAGGTGTCCGGCGTCATCAAAAAGATACTGGTAGAAGATGGCGAGCCGGTGGAGTACGGCCAGCCGCTTTTCCTGGTAGAACCGGCGTAGGCCAGCCATGTTCAAGAAAGTTTTAATTGCCAACCGAGGCGAGATTGCTCTGCGCATCGTTCGCGCGGCGCGCGAGCTGGGCGTTCGCAGCGTGGTGGTCCATTCCGAGGCGGACGCCGACAGCCTGCCGGTGCTGCTGGCGGACGAGGCCATTTGTATCGGTCCCGCCAGCGCGCAGCAGAGTTACCTGAACATCCCCAACATTCTCTCAGCCGCTATCATCAGCGGTGCCGACGCCATTCATCCCGGTTATGGTTTTCTGGCCGAAAACGCCCAGTTCGCCGAGATGATTGCCGAGCACGGGGTGACCTTCATAGGTCCCACGCCCGAAAACATGCGCATGCTCGGCGACAAGGCGACGGCGCGCCGCATCGCCCGCGAAGCCGGGGTTCCCGTAGTGCCAGGTACGGACGCGCTCGAGAGCGTCGCCGAGGCGCTGGCGGCGGCGGCGCAGATAGGCTACCCGGTCATCCTCAAGGCCTCGGCGGGCGGTGGCGGTAGGGGTATGAGGGTCGTACATACCCCCGACGGCCTAGAAAACGCGGTACTGCAGGCCAAGGAGGAGGCTCGCGCCGCCTTCGGCAATCCGGAGATATACCTCGAAAAATACGTCGAAGAGCCCAAACACGTCGAGGTACAGGTTCTCGGTGACGGCAAAAAGGTGGTGCACCTGTGGGAGCGTGACTGCTCCATCCAGCGACGCCACCAGAAACTCTTGGAAGAGGCGCCGTCCACCCTGCCGCAGGAGGTGAGGCGCGGCCTCACCGGCGCGGCGGTCAAACTGGCCAAGCACATCAATTACCAGTCTGCGGGGACCCTAGAGTTCCTGGTGGATCGCGAGGGAAATTACTACTTCATCGAGATGAATACCCGTATCCAGGTAGAGCACCCGGTCACCGAGATGATTACCGGCGTAGACCTGGTGGCGGAGCAGTTCCGGATAGCCGCTGGAGAAGGGTTGCGCCTCAAACAGAAGGACATCATTTCGCGCGGCCACGCGATAGAGGCCCGCATCAACGCGGAAGACCCGGATCGCAACTTCCGTCCCTCGATAGGTAAGGTGGAAACGGTGCTATGGCCGGGCGGTACCGGGGTTAGGGTAGACTCTCACCTTTACACCGGTTACGAGATCCCCAGCCACTACGACTCGCTGTTGGGCAAGGTCATAGTCTGGGCCGAAGACCGCCAGGCGGCTATCAAGCGAATGCAGCGCGCGCTTGGTGAGGCCGTAGTGGATGGGCCCGGCCTTAAAACTACGATTCCCTTCCACAAGAAAGTTTTGGACAACGCTTTCTTCCGACGCGGTGCGATATATACCAACTTCATCGCCCGGAGGATGTCGGAGTAGCGGGGCTGCGGTAGAGTGATAGTATGGCTGATTACGAGCTTAGCGACTCGGCGATTATAGAGATCATCTCGATTACCCTCGAAGGAGTGAGCGGTCTGCGATTGGCGTCTGGGGGCGGCCGCAGCGTGGGCGACGTACTGTCGGGCCGCCGCGGCAAGCCGGTGCGCATTAGCCGCGACGGCGGCAAACTGCAGGTGGAACTACAGCTGGCGGCTAGCTACGGCCTACCTCTGCGCGAACTGGGGGCGCGGGCGCAACGAGCTGTTTACGACGTTCTGACGGCTACGACGGGCCTCAAAGTAGAGGCGGTTGACGTGGTTTTCGTTGACGTTCTCGCCGAGGAGGAAGATGCGGCGTAAGGCGCGCGAACTGGCGTTTCGGGCCCTCTTTGAACACGCCCAGGGAGACGTACCGCTTGAGGAGGCTTGGCGGCACGCCCTGGCGGAGCAGGAGGCGCCTTTGGACAGCGAGGGCTTGGAGTTTGCGCGCAAGTTGCTGACCGGTTACGAAAAGCGCGCCGCACGGGTTGACGAGGCTCTGAAGCTGACCGTGGAGGGTTGGGACTTTAATCAGATGTCCAAGACCGATCTTGCCGTTTTGCGACTGGCTACCTACGAAACCCTCTACGAAGACACCCCCTATCCACCGCTATTCGAGGTGGCGGTCAAGATAGCCGGTAAGTTTGGCGGAGAGGACTCGGGAAAATTCGTAAATGGAGTGCTGGCCAGGTTGAAGAAGCGCATCGAGGCCGGAGAGCTGGCGGTCGTTCCCAAGAAAGACTGAGAGAATGGAGACAATATGCCGTTGCGGATGAAGGGTCGCGAGGTGGCGCAGTCAGTCTACCAGCAGCTGCGCGAGCAGATGCGAGGGTTGACGTTTACTCCCTCTCTGCGCGTCGTGCGCTTGGGGCGAGACCCCGCCTCAGTCTCGTATACCCGCCTTAAGGACAAGCGTGCGCGCGAACTCGGTCTGGACAGCAAGGTTTTAGAGTTGCCGGCGGCCACCAGCCAGCAAGAGCTGCTGGCCTTGATAACAGAGCTCAACGCCGCGGCGGAGGTAGACGGAATCCTCGTGCAGCTGCCGTTGCCCGAGCACATCGATGAAGGCAGTGTCATCGAGGCTATATCTCCAGAAAAGGACGTGGATGGTTTTCATCCCTATAACGTAGGGCGTCTCTGGGCCGGTAAGGAGACGCTCGAGCCCTGCACACCGGCGGGCATCCTGCGAATTCTCGACCACTACCAGATAGACTTAGCGGGTATGGAGGCGGTAATAGTAGGACGCAGCAACATAGTCGGCAAGCCGCTGGCGGCCATGCTGCTTTCACGTAACGCCACGGTGACGATAGCGCATTCGCGCACCCGCGAGCTGGCGGATGTGACCCGCCGCGCCGAGCTGCTGGTGGCGGCGGTGGGCAGAGCCAGGTTCATAAAAGCCGAGATGGTTCGCCAGGGTGCGGTATTAATCGACGTCGGCATCAATAGGGTCGACGATAAACTGGTTGGGGACGTAGATCCGGCGGCGCGCGAGCTCAGCCGCGCTTATACGCCCGTACCCGGAGGCGTGGGGCCCATGACGGTGGCCATGCTCCTCGCCAATACCGTTAAGGCTGCGCTGAGAAGGAGACGATGAGCGAGATACTGCAAAACAAGGCGCTGGTGGCCGCCCTGGCCGCCAACTTCAGCGCACAGTTTATCAAGTTGTTCGTCTACTACCTTCTCGAGCGGCGCTGGTCCTGGGAGAGGATGTTGGAATCAGGTGGTATGCCCAGCAGCCACTCCGCCATGGTAGCAGGTCTGGCCACCAGCGTAGGGGCGCTTGCGGGCTGGAACAGCAACGTTTTTGCCGTCTCCTTGGTGCTGGCTTTGATAGTGATGTACGACGCCACCGGTATCCGTCGCGCCGCCGGGCAGCAAGCCCAACTCCTCAACGACCTGGTTGAAGAGCTGCGCACGGTATTGCACGAAGGCTTCAAACCCAACCCGCTGAAGGAACTGTTAGGGCATACTTATTTGGAGGTCGGCGCGGGAGCCACCTTGGGGGTGGGCGTGGCCTTGTGGATACTCAGGGTATGGCGCTAGCGCTTTTGGGGTAAACTTGTCCCTTCCCGCATCTGATAACATTGAACCGAGTATAAGACTAGGGGGTTGGTATGCTGACACCGTTGGAGAAAATCTTATTCGTCTTGGCGTTGGCGCTCTCGGGTTACTTTGGCGGAATCGGATTTTACCGCATCTTCCGCGCGGTCACGCGCGGGAAGCCGTCGCCCGCGCGTCTGAAGAATCTTCCGGAGAGGTTCGGGCGCGCACTGTGGCTTTTTATCACGCAACAAACGGTATTCAAACGCCGCCCCGTAATCTCCACTTTGCACGCCATGACCTTCTACGGTTTTATGTACTACCTGCTGGTCAACGTGGTGGACGTTTTAGAGGGTATGGCCGGCCTGCACGCCGTTGGGGGCTGGTGGAACTTATACAACGTTCTCGCGGACCTGCTAACGGCCTCGGTGCTGGTCGGTATCGTCGGTTTCATGATCCGCCGCTTTGCTTTGCCCGCGCCGGAGCTGACCTTCAACCCCAGGGTAAAACTGCACGAAAAGGTGCCAGCGGGCATCCCGCGGGACTCCGCCATAGTCGGGGCTTTCATCATCTTTCACGTCGGCTCGCGGTTGCTCTCCAAGGCGGCGCAGTTGGCCCGCGAAGGCGCGGATCCGTACCAGCCCATAGCCTCGGCCGTCGCCGGCGTTTTTGCGGGGCTCGGCCAGCACGGACAGATCGTCGCCGAGCACGTTTTCTGGTGGTTCGCCATCGGTTCTATTCTCGCCTTCATCCCCTATTTCCCACGGAGCAAGCATATCCACTTAGCGGTATCGCTCTTCAAGCTGGCCTTCCGCGCCGATAAACCCGGTGTGCTCGAGCCCATCGACTTTGAAGACGAATCTGCCGAATCCTTTGGCGTCGCCAAGCTCGAAGATTTTTCCTGGCCGCGCCTGATAGATCCTTACGCCTGCATCATGTGCAACCGCTGTGCTGACGTCTGCCCCGCCAACGTCACCGGCAAGTCTCTCAACCCGGCGGCGCTGATAATCAACGAGCGCTACGAGTTCAACGACATTCTGCCGGCCTTCGCCGCCGGCGAGGCCAGCCCCCGCCCCTTGCTGGAGTACGCCCTCGACGCCGATGCGCTGTGGTCGTGCACCACCTGCTTGGCCTGTATCGACGTTTGCCCCGTGGGCAACGAGCAGATGCTGCACCTGGTGGACATCCGCCGCGAGCGGGTACTGATGGAGGGAGATTTCCCAGCCGAGCTGCAAAACGCCTTCCGCGGCATGGAGCGCGCCGGCAACCCCTGGGGCATTGGCCAGGAGAAGCGCCTCGACTGGGCCAAAGACCTTGATTTTGAGGTGCCCACGACAGCCGAAAACCCCCACCCCGAGGTTCTCTACTGGGTGGGTTGCGCCGCCAGTTACGACCCGCGGGCGCAGAAGATAGCCCGCAGCATGGCCGAGATCTTGAACGCCGCCGGCGTGGACTGGGCGGTGCTGGGCACGCGCGAGAAGTGCACCGGCGACTCGGCGCGGCGTGCGGGCAACGAATACCTCTTCTTCCAACTGGCCACCGAAAACGTGGCCGCCCTGAACGAGGTGGCCGCCAAAAAGATAGTCACCACCTGCCCTCATTGCATGCATACCATAGGTAACGAGTACCCGCAGTTCGGCGGCGAGTACCAGGTGGTTCACCACAGCCAGTTCATCGAAGAGCTGATAGCCCAAGGCAAGCTCGACGTCAAACCTTTCGACGCTGGTCATAAGGCCACCTTCCACGATCCCTGCTACCTGGGCCGCCACAACGGCGAGTACGAAGCCCCGCGCGACGTCGTCAGCAGCCTGGGCTTCATCTTGGAAGAGCCCGACCGCAATCGCGACAACGGCTTTTGTTGCGGCGCCGGCGGCGCTCAGTTTTGGAAGGAAGAGGCAGAAGGCGCGGAGCGGATTCCCGAGAACCGCTACCGCGAGCTGTTAGGAACCGGCGCCGAGGTTGTAGCTACCGCCTGCCCCTTCTGCACCCAGATGTTCGAGAGCGAAGCGGCCGCCGATGAAGGCAAGAGCGTGGCGGTGCGCGACATAGCTGAGCTGGTCGCGGAGGAACTGCGCAAGAAGCGGGCTTATTTGGGTAGCTCTCAGCCGCTGCTGGGCTGAGCCTCGGCCGGGATAAGGGTCTATACTTGAGTATCCCACTTGGGTATACTATCCCCATGAGCGAGCAGACCCAAAGCGGCTCCAGCGCTGCCGCAGAAGCTAGTCAGTTGCCGAGCAAAGAGCAGATACTCGAGGCCCTCAAGGTCGTGAAGGACCCAGAGATACCCATCAACATCGTCGATTTGGGCCTCATTTACGACGTCGATATCAAGCCCAATGGCATGGTGGCGATCGACATGACGCTGACGGCAATCGGTTGTCCGGTGCAGGACATGATAAAGGCTGACGTCGAGCTTGCGGTAATGCGCCTGCCGGGGGTGAAGGGCGTAGACGTAGATTTCGTCTGGAGTCCCCCCTGGACTCCAGCCAAGATGAGCGAAGAAGGCAAAAAGCAGATGCGCATGTTCGGCTTCAACGTTTGAGAGGTATTCGACCTCATAGGCGGCCCGCGGGCCGCCTTTTATGAGCTCTCTTCCCTTTGGCATAGAATAGCAACATGCGCTATACCCGTGAAAAATTGATGCAGCTAGAAGACGCTGCACTGGCGCCTTATGCTATGCGCTCGGCCGATACCAGGGGGCGCGCCTTCAGCGAGCCGGAGTCTGCTTACCGGACCCCCTTCCAGAAGGACCGCGACCGCGTTCTTCATACGACCGCCTTCCGCCGTCTGGAGTACAAGACACAGGTTTTCGTAAACTATGAGGGCGATTACTATCGCACACGTCTTACCCACACGCTCGAGGTCGCGCAGGTGGCGCGCAGCCTGGCGCGGGCTCTGGGCCTCAATGAGGATCTGGCCGAGGTAGTGGCGCTGGCCCACGACTTAGGCCACCCGCCGTTCGGCCACGCCGGGGAAGAGGTTCTAGCCGAACTGATGAAGGACCACGGCGGTTTCGATCACAACCGCCAATCACTGCGGATCGTTACCTGGTTGGAGCGCCGCTATCCCGGGTTCCGGGGTCTCAACCTAACGTGGGAGGTACGGGAGGGAATCGTCAAGCACGAAACCGTCTACGACGTACCTTCGGCTGAAGAGTACCATCCTGAACTGCAGCCCACCTTGGAGGCGCAGATCGTCAACCTGGCCGACGAGATCGCCTACAACGCCCATGACCTCGACGACGGTCTGCGCAGCGGCCTATTACCGCCGGCGGCGCTGGCGCGTGTAGAGATATTGCAAGGGCTGGGGGACGAACTGGGAATCAGCCTGGATCGCTTAGACGAGTTTGACAGGAGGGTTTTCATTCGCGAGTTACTGGGTTGGATGATCACCGACGTAATAAGCGCCAGCGATGAGCAGTTGCAAAAAGAAAACATATCCAGTTTGGAAGCGGTAAGGGCTTTCCCGGCGAAGCTGGTGCGATACTCGCCGCAGGCGGAGAGGCAGGTAGCTTCACTCCGTAATTTCCTCTTTGAAAACCTCTACCGACATTTTCATATCGTCAGGCAAGTAGCCAAGGCGCGTAACGTGCTGGAGCGTCTTTTTTCGGCTTATAGCGCTATGCCGGAGATGCTTCCACCGGGGGTGCAGCAAGCCGCCGACGAAGAAGGGCTGCATAGAGCGATTTGCGACTACATGGCGGGGATGACGGACCGTTACGCCCTCGATGAATACGCACGCATTTTTGACCCCTACAGCCGTTAGGGGCGATTTTCAGGGTTGAACCAGAGCGACAGCCCACGGATGGGGGCGTAAACCTCCAGCGGCTCCAGGCGGTCACCGTTGGGAGCGAAGCGGTGGATTTTGCTGGAGCCGCGCCTGGCCGCATAGATTACGCCGCCGGGATCGACCACGATGTCCACTAGGCTGAGCGGGTCTTCGTTTTGCATCATCGGTAAGGGGATACTGGCCTTGACTTTTCCCTCAAGGTCCACTTTGCGTATTTTTTGGGCGTCGGCGTCAAAGATATACAAGCTGCTGCCATGGTCGATCCCTAGACCCGATAGGACCCGCAGCTCGCTTGACCCCTTACTTTTGCGAAAGGCGTAGCGCGAGAGGTAGCGGCCTTCCAAAGACAACCGCTGCACCTGGCGATTGCCGTAGTCTAGTACGTAAAGAAAGTGACTGCTGGCTACTATCTTACGGGGAGTATCAAACCTTCCCTTGCCAGGCCCCTTGCCACCGAACCTGTTCAGGGGTTTACCGGCAAGGTCAAAGCTCTGGATCATGTTGTTTTCGCTGTCGAGTACTAATAATACCCCGCTTCCAGAGGCGGCTAGGGACGCCGGATAGAGAAATTCCCCGGGTTTGACGCCATAAGGGCCTATCGAGTCTTTTAGTTCGCCGTCTTTATCGAAGCGGTGGATCATGCGATTTTGTCCGGAGCCGTACTCGAATACGCTTATCCAGACAGAACCCTTTGAATCAGCGGCGACGTCCAGCGGGGGTGAGGCGAACATGCCCGGCGCCGTGCCTACGCCGGAGAAGAGTTTTAGGGGGGTGCCATCGGCCTCCAGCATCCTTATCGAGCCGCGCTTGGCTTCCGCCGCCACCACCAGGTAGAAAGGGCTACGGAGTTCCTGGGTGTCTTTGTATTTCCCGTTCAGGATCTCTACTACCTCGTTGAGGCTGGGCCTCTTGTCGGCCTCCTTGGCGAGCATGCGCATTATCAGGTCGTTGATGGGGCCTGGTATTTCGGGGTTGAGTTGTCGTGGCGGCGTGGGCAGCTCGTAAATCTGCTGATGGATCACCGACTCGTAGCCCCCCTGGAAAGGTGCCTGGCCCGTCAGGCTCTCGTAAAAAACTATGCCCAGACTATAGATGTCGGAGCGGTAGTCTATCCGCTGCCCCTTCGCCTGCTCCGGGCTCATGTATACCGGGGTGCCGATACGAGCTCCGGTGATGGTCAGTCGTGTCAAAACCTTACCGGCGGCTATGCCGAAATCCATCAGACGGACGCCGTTAGCGTCTACCTTTCCCTTCTCGTTTATAGCGTTGCGCAGGATCATGATGTTGCCGGGCTTGATGTCCCTATGAATTATTCCTTGAGCGTGGATGTGCTGCAAGGCGTCAGCGACGTAGCGCATGATGTTTATCGCTGCGCGTACGCTGACGCGACGGTTTTCTATGAGGCGGTCCAGCTCCTCGCCGTCAAGGAATTCCATAGCGATAAAGTGGGTGTCATTGAAAGAGCCGTGTTCGAAGACGTGAACGATGTTGGGGTGCTTCAACTTTTGCAGCACCTCCGCTTCGCGGTGAAAGCGCTTGACGAAACGAGTGTCGCCTACGTATTTATCCTGTGGTATTTTCAGGGCGACCATGCGGCCGTCGCTGCGGCGCCTCGCCTTGTATACCGAGGCCATGCCGCCTATACCGATGCGGTCTAGTATTTCGTAGCGGTTTTCCAACTCCGGAGATGTGGCTTCGTGTAGCGTGGGATATTTCCCTCTTTTTTCGTAGCGACGAGTACGCGGCCGGCGGTGGGCGCGGGCGCGTTTTTGTGGAGTTCGCCGTAACGGCAGTGGGTACGAGGCCAGGCCGAGCAGGCCCCAGGCTAAGATTGCGGTGACCCCCCCGCCGGCATAACCGATAAGAGCGGCTTCGCCGGCGATAGCTACTACAGTCAGCAGGGTTAAAGACGAGCTGCTGAGGCGTAGCGCGAGAATCACCGTGAGCAAGAATAAGCTGGTGGCTAGGATTAGTTCTGTCATCTTATGCGTACCGCCACGACGGTGATGTTGTCGGTGCCGCCACGCTGCACGGCCCGTGCTGTCCAATAGTCTACCGCAGCTTGCAAATCTTTTTGCCTAAGATCAACTATCCACTCCTCGGGAGGCACCAGGTTATACAGGCCGTCCGATGTAAAAATGAAAATATCCCCCTTAGCGAGCTCGACCGGTACGACCTCAAACTCGGCGCCTTCAACGCCCAGAGCCTGCGTAAGGAGGTTGCGCCAGGGGTGTTCCTCGGCTTCGTAGTTGGTCATGCGTCCCATGCGCACTTGCTGCGCTACCCAGGAATGATCGGTGCTCAGCAGTTGCAGCTCGTCGCCACGGTAGCGATATGCCCGTGAATCGCCGATGTGTCCTAAGAACCCCTTTTTAGGGTGGTCTGTTGCTACGAGGGCCGTCATAGTGGTGCCCATCCCTTGTGACTGCGGGTGTTTGAGAGCGTACTTCATGATTCGTCGCTGAGCCAGCGTGAAAGCTTTGTGCACCAGTTTATCGAGAGCTACGCCGGGGCGATGCGAAGCCAGGTGTTCGGCGTAGGAGCGCACAGCCTCACTCAAGCTTTCTATAGCTATCTTCGACGCAATCTCGCCAGCCTCAGCGCCACCCATGCCGTCGGCGACCGCCGCCAGGATTAGGTGGCCGTTAGGTACGGGATAAACCGCCGCGCGATGAAAGTCCTCATTATTACGGCGGACCTTTCCAACGTTAGAAGCTGTTGCTATTTCAAGTTGCTCGGTCAGATACATAGAGCTGCACAACTCCCTTAGTCTTATAATAACCGTTGAATGGACTTCGAGCTGACCAGCCTAATCGAACTATATGCCTACAAAGTTGCCGACCTAGAAAAAGGTGTCGAGCCAGCAGGAGGTACGGCGTCGCTGCTGCGTTTGCGGAAATATCTGCTAGAGGCGTCTCCCGGCGGGGTTTTATCCAAGCGTTTTCGCGAGGTGGACCGGCGTTACCGAAGTATTTCTGATAAGTTTTCGGAACAAGCGGGCGAAAAAGCCGAGCTAGAGCCCCAAGAACCTCTAGGTTCCGAACTGGATATTGGTATCGTAGACCTGCCTTTAGAAGAAGACCTGCCGACTCATGTTAGCGACAAACGCGAGATCGTGCAGGAGCTCGCCGAAGACGTATTCTGGACTCGTCTGCGTAAAGAACTGAGCCGCATAGCGCGCAACTACCTCCGCGGTAAGCGCTACGAGCTAAGACTTATCTACGCCTTCCTGCAAAACTTTGAGGCATACTCTAGCGCTGAGGATTTTGCAGGCGATTTTAACCTCTCGCGTTTTAAGCTGAGTGAGCCTCTGCCGGCCCTTTCAGATCCGCTGATTACTTTGGACAACGAAGAAATAGCGCTAGCATTATTACGAGAGCTTTTTGATATCGCCATGGGGCTAGGAAAGCCTGGTACATACCCTATTTCTTTACCTCCCGAGGGGATTGTTCCCTATCTCCGCCGCTTTTTGAGGCGCATTGTCGAGGTTCCCGAGGCGTTGCCATTGAGGATTCCTGGCGGCGGCCCCTCGTCGGAGGAGTTGCGAGCCGCCCTCGATGAAGCGCGTCGCAGCGCGCTGACCGTGCACGAGCGTGAAGCCCTGGTTCGCGACCTGGAAGATAAGCTGCGCAAGGCCGCGGCGGAGGAGAGGCGTATTCGCTTAGTCGTCGAAGAAGATCGCAACCGCTTTCTGGCCGCGGCAGAGAAAGTGGCGGCCCTTTTGCGAAGGTACCTGCCTGCGCCTAAGGGAGAGTCTGCTCTACCCATCGTTCCCAGGCCGCTCGAAGAAGGCGACGCTGGCCCCAAGCTTACCGCCCTCCCCGAAGGCGCCACTTTGGTTACCTTCAGACGCGTTCCGGTGCGCCTGCGCTTAGGAGGAATCCCCATAACGTTGAGCGTCGTGGGGGATGATACCCAGCTGACGATCGCAGGCAGAGAGAATACCTTAAACGAGGGGGAACCCCTTATCTCGCTACAGGACAATTGGGAAGTATGGGCTTTTTTGCGTGGGGACTTCGTCCACGTGCGTTTGGAGATACGTGAGGGCGCACAGCTATCCAAGCTGCTTTCAGAGGGAAACGTACTGGCTTACCTGGTCCATCCTTATAAGGACTACGCTTTTCTCAGGTTGATGAGGGCTTTTGCCGCACGCCTCAAAGGGCCGGTTGACTACCGGGAGTACCACCCCGAGGCGGCGGACAAGTTTAGGGAAGCGCCCCTAGACGCGCTGGAAGATTTTGCTCGCAAAGGTTTGGGTGTAGTTAAGGAGAGGTTGCAGCGCAGTCCTGGCGGGGTAAAGTTGATGCGCGAAGTCGCTACCGCTATGAGGTTGCAAGACGAGGGTAAGAGGTTGCTGCAAGCCCTTACAGACTGGTTGAATTTCCGCCCGCCGACGCGGGAAACGCTAGGAGGTGAGCTGGGCGTCGCTACGGTGGCATCGGAGCCGGTTAACCTCAAAGTGGGCAACTTAGTGCTCTCGGTACGGCAGGCCGACGGCGTCGTTTATGTGGGCGCCGCTGGCGAGGTTCCCCGCAAGCTGGAAGACCTGATCACCTGGCCCTATGAGGAGGGTGTGTTGGTAATTGCGCGGGAGGGCGTGCGTATTGCCCACTCGACGGTCAAGATAATCGAAAAAGCTGACTAACAGATTGATTTCAATGTATAATGGAGTCCTATGCTTAAGGTGCTACGTCACCCAGACTTTTTACGGTTATTCATATCCCTCTTTATAACCGAAGCCGGAAATCAGATATACCGCATCGCCATAATGTCCTGGACGTACAACTATACTAAATCGCCAATACTTACCGCTGGCGTCATGGTGGCGCAGATGACGGCGTCAGTAGTTATTGGGCCGCTGCTGGCGCCGCTGGCGGACAGCTACGAGCGTCGCGGCCTGCTCGTTCTCTCCGAGGCTTCTTCGGCGTTGGTCGTGGTGCTCTTGCCGCTGTTTTTGATGCACAGCATTTGGGGGATACTCTTGGCCGCCTTCGCCGTGGGCTCGCTCGAGCGCCTGGGCAACCCGGTAATCATGGCGATATTGCCCGAGATTGTCGACAAAGACGACCTGGACGCGGCTAACAGCCTCTTGCTTCTACCGCAACGCACCCTGGAATTCGTCTTTCTGGGTCTCGCCGGTGTTTTGGTGGCGACGCTGGGACCGCAGACGGCCTTTTGGATAGACGCCGTTTCCTTCGCGCTCTCGGCTCTGGTTTTGCTGGGACTGCGGCGTTTGCCGGCCCACGGAGAACCTCAGGGCGGTTACTGGGAGCAGGTGCTGGAAGGCGTGAGGTTTCTCTGGGACAATCCCACGGCCCGTTTCGTGGTGGGCGTGCTAGCGCCGGCGGCTTCCTTTGGCGCGGTAGAGATGGCCGTGGCGGTGGTGCTGGCAAAGGACGTCCTGGCCGCTGGAAACGCTACTACCGGCACTATCTATTACGGCCTCTTAGACGCCTCCATGGCTGTCGGAGCTTTACTGGGACTCTTTGCGGTGCCGCTAATAATGCGCAATTTCCCTAGAAAAGTCGTGTTTCTCGGCTCCCTGGCTCTCTTTGGAATATTCGAGGCCCTGGCCGGTGTTTCTGGCTGGATTGTCTGGGCCATGCTTTTCTTTGCCCTTTCCGGCATAGTCAATCAGCTTTTTATAGTCCCGGCGCGGGTGATGCTGCAGGAATCCTCTGCCCCGGAGACCAGGGCGCGTCTGTTTGGGGCTTGGGGCGCGGCGATGAGCCTGGCTATGCTGGTGGGAATATCGCTCGGAGGCGTGTTAGCGGAGCTTGCCGGGCCTTCCATGGCCTTCGTCATAGCCGGAGCGGGCGTGTTCGCGGTGGCTGCTTTGGCGTGGCTCGGCGGCAGGTCCTGACCGATCAGTCAGTTATATTGAGATATGTCGAGTGAGAAGCTGCCTCCTTGCGATTTGTCCGAGTTGCTCGCCTCGTTAGATAGCCTCGACTTTGTGGAGCAGCTTGACAGTTTTGTCGAGAGAATTGCCGAGCGGCAGGTTTTGAACATGCTAGACTGGTGTTACTATGATTGAGCCGACTATCGCACTGTATGGCGACGCCTTTGTCAAAACCGCCACCGTGCTGGAAGATTTGGTGGAAAAGGCGCAGGTCCGCTACGTTCTCCTGGTGGACCGCAAGGGCTTCGTGCTGGCCCACAAAGAGGCGCTGTGGGCGCCGCGCCCGCCGGCTCTCGATTCCATAGCGACTCTGGTGGCCGGCAACGCCGCGGCCACCCAGGCGCTGGCCGAGTTGCTGGGAGAGCCGAAGTTCAACGAGCTGGTCAAGCAAGGAGAAAAGCAAGGGCTGTACGTCGAAGAGATCAACGACTTGACCTTGCTGGTCATAGTCTTTGATAACTCCACCCCCGTGGGTCGGGTAAAGCTGTACGGCAAGAAGGCCGCCGCCGCTCTCGACGAGATAACCAGGAACGCGGTGGTGATGCCCCGCGAGCTCGGAATCGACAAAGACTTTCACAAGTCGGCCGGGGATATGCTCGACGACCTCTTTGGAAACTGACTATGAGCACTATCAACTTCGCCAACCGCGAGATAAACTTCAAGATCGTCTACTACGGACCGGGCCTTTCGGGAAAGACTACCAACCTGCGTTGGGTATACCAGCAGGTTCCTCAGGACCGCAAAGGTGACATGGTTTCACTGGCGACGGAGGACGAACGCACGCTCTTTTTCGACTTCCTACCCGTCGACCTGGGCGAGGTGAAGGGTTTCAAGACCCGCTTCCACCTCTATACGGTTCCCGGTCAGGTCTTTTACAACGCCAGCCGCAAGCTGATTTTGCGAGGCGTAGACGGCATTGTTTTTGTCGCTGACTCCGCTTCGAATCGCCTGCGCGCCAACGCCGAGAGCATGCGCAACCTGCGCGAGAACCTGGCGGAGTACGGCCTTAGTCTTGAACAGGTGCCCTTGGTCATACAGATAAACAAGCGCGATCTGCCCGACGCCTTAGACGTTGAGATGATACGCGCGGTGATAGATCCCGAAGGCCGCTTCCCGGTTTTTGAGGGGGTCGCCACGGTCGGCAAGGGGGTTTTCGAGCCCCTCAAAGAAGTCAGTCGCCAGGTTCTTTCTAGGCTGGTGGAGTCTGTGTGAACCGCTTTTTCGCGAGCTTTCAACCCGCCCTCCGGGGCGGGTTTATGCTGGGAAGTGATGAAAAAGACACCGTTGTATGACGAACACCTCAGGCTGGGCGGCAAGGTGGTGGAGTTTGCCGGTTGGGCGTTGCCGGTGCAGTATACCTCTATTACCAAGGAGCACCTGGCCGTGAGGGAGGCGGCGGGCTTGTTCGACGTCAGCCACATGGGCGAGTTCTTCGTGCGCGGGAAAGAGGCGCTCGAGTTCTTACGCTGGGTCGCCCTCAACGACGCGGCCAGGCTGAAGGTTGGCCGCGCGCAATACTCGATGCTGCCTAACGATAAAGGAGGGGTGGTAGATGATATTTACGTTTACCGCCTCTCCGAGGGCGAGTACTTGATGGTGGTCAACGCCGCCAACGTCTCCAAGGACTGGAAGCACCTGGGCAAGCTGGCGCAGGGTTTTGACGTGGACCTGGTGAACGCCTCTGACGACTGGGCGCTTTTGGCTTTGCAGGGACCGCGCGCGGCGGAAACGCTACAGGTATTCATTGACGTCGAGCTCTCTAGCAAGCGCAAGAACAGCACCTTCACGGCCGAGTTTGCGGGATTGCCAGTGCGTTTAGCGCGCACCGGTTATACCGGCGAGGACGGTTTTGAAATCTTCTGCGCGCCCGAGGATTCCTCACGGATATGGCGCTCGTTGATAGACGCCGGTGTAACCCCTGCGGGGCTGGGCGCGCGCGACACCCTCAGGCTCGAGGCGGGCTTTCCCCTTTACGGCCACGAGCTGCGCGACGACACCAACCCCAAATGCACCCACCTCTCATGGGTCATCAAAAACAAGCCATACTATGGTCGCGAGGCGATAGACGCCGGTTCCTGCCGGCAAAGGCTGGTTGGGTTGTTGCTGGAGCGCGGCATTCCCCGCGAAGGTTACACCGTCTTCGCCGAGGACAAGGAGATAGGGATGGTCAGCTCTGGCACGCAGTCGCCAGTGCTCAAAAGGGGAATCGCGCTGGCTTGGTTGGACTCTCCGCACGCTGAGCCCGGGGAAGAGGTGATGGTAGAGATTCGCTCGCGCTTATACCCTGCCAAGGTCGTCAAAACTCCGTTCGTAGAACTAGCGAAGAAGTAGTGAGTTAAGCTCGTAGGAGGAGGCAGCAAATGAATATTCCTGAAGATCGCAGGTACAGCAAAACGCACGAATGGGTAAAGCTCGAGGGCGACGTCGCCACCGTCGGCATCAGCGATTTTGCGCAGGAGTCTTTGGGGGACGTCGTATACGTAGAGTTGCCCGAAAGCGGCCGCCAGGTCGCCGCGGGCGAGGCGGTTGCGGTCATCGAGTCGGTCAAGACCGCCTCTGATGTTTACGCGCCGCTGGCGGGCGAGGTGGTCGAGGTAAATGAATCCTTGGCCGACGAACCGGAGTTGGTTAACGGCGATCCTTACGGCGGCGGCTGGCTCTTCCGGTTGCGTGTCAGCCGGCCGGCTGAATTTGAGAGCCTGCTGGATGCAAGCGCCTACGCCAAGGTAATCGAAGAAGAAGAGTAAGGAGGGCGGGTATGGATTTTACCCCGCACACCCCCGAAGAGGTGCAGGCGATGCTCGCAGAGTTGGGCCTCTCCGATCTGCGCCAGCTCTTCGCCGACCTTCCCCAGGAGATACTCGAGCCGCAGCTGCGCCTGCCGGAGCCGCTGGGCGAGCAAGAGGCGCTGTCTCTTTTGAGATCTCTAGCCGCTAAGAACGCCAGCGCCGAAAAATCTTTTTTGGGCGGAGCGGTTCGCCCTCACTTTATCCCCAGCGTCGTCCCCGCGCTGATGAGCCGCGGCGAGTTCCTCACCGCTTACACCCCCTATCAGCCGGAGGTCAGCCAGGGAGTTTTGCAGGCTATCTTCGAGTACCAGACGATGATTGCCGAGCTGACTGGTCTGGATGTTTCCAACGCGTCTCTTTACGACGGGGCGTCGGCGCTGGCGGAAGGGGTCTTGTTAGCGCTTAGGCAGACTCGCCGCATGGCTGTCGTGGTTAGTCAGGGCGTACACCCCGAGTACCGCCAGGTGCTGGCCACCTACCTGCACGCGGTCGGCGCCGAGCTGCGCACCATAGAGCTCGCAGGAGGGCTCACCGCGCCGGCAGAATTCGACGAAACGGTGGGCGCCGTCGTGCTGCAGAACCCAAACTTTTTGGGCGCTATCGAGAACCCCTCGTCCTGGATTGCCGCCGCCCACGCGAGCGGAGCGTTAGTGGTTTACGTAACCGATCCGCTCAGCCTAGCGCTACTAAAACCCCCCGGCGCTTGGGGCGCCGACGTTGCCGTGGGAGACGGCCAGCCTCTGGGCAATCCCATGAATTTTGGCGGGCCGCAGTTCGGCTACATCGCCGTGCGTGATAAACTCCTACGGCAATTGCCGGGGCGCCTAGTGAGCGAGACGCGCGACGTGGACGGCCGCCGCGGATACGTTTTGGCTTTGGCGGCGCGAGAACAACACATCCGCCGCGCCAAGGCCAAGAGCAATATCACCACTAATTCCCAGCTAAGCGCCTTGATGGCCGCCGTCTACCTGGCGGCGTTGGGGCCCCAAGGTCTGGCGGACGTCGCCGCCGCGGCGGTGGCCAAGGCCCACGCTCTGGCCGCCCAGCTGGCGTCTTTGCCGGGGCTGGAGCTGGTAACACCCAGACCGTTCTTCAATGAATTTACCCTGCGCCTGCCGGCGCCGGCGGCGGTTGTGCGTGCGCAGTTGGCCAAGCGCGGTCTGCAGGCGGCGACGCCCGTGCCCGAAGAATACGGCGATAACCTGGCGCTCTTCTCGGCGACGGAACGTCACAGCGACGACGACCTGCGTTCGCTGCTGGATGGGATAAAGGAGGTGCTGGCATGAAGGGTGATTTCCCTACTCTTTTTGAACGTTCGCGAAGCGGCAGGCGCGGTACGCGCCCCCCCAGCGTCGGCGACGTCGATCTAGCCGCTATGCTGGGCGCGGACAATATGCGCTCAGAGCCGGCTCGCTTGCCCGAACTGGACGAGTTATCGGTGGTACGCCACTACACCAACCTGAGCCGTCGCCAAGTTGGGGTAGACACCAGCTTTTATCCGCTGGGATCTTGCACCATGAAGTACAACCCGCGCGCCTCCGAGGCCGCCGCCGCCCTCTTTACCGAGTTACACCCTTATCAGGACCCAGAATCGGTTCAGGGAGCACTGCAGATAATCTACGAGCTGCAGGAATACCTGGCCGAGATTACCGGTATGGACGCGGTCACGCTGCAGCCAGCCGCCGGTGCTCACGGCGAGCTAACCGGAATGATGCTAATTCGCGCTTATCACGAATCGCGCGGAGAGGGGGAACAGCGCCGGGTGGTATTGGTGCCCGACAGCGCCCACGGCTCCAACCCGGCCTCTTCGATGATGGCCGGTTTCGTCGTGCGCGAGATCCCCAGCGGAGCGGACGGGGAGGTAGACCTTAACGAATTGAGAGCGGCGCTCGGCCCCGAAGTAGCGGCGATCATGCTCACCAATCCCAATACCCTGGGGCTGTTCGAGCGCAAGATCCTCGAGCTCATCGACGCCGCCCATCAGCAGGGGGTACAGCTTTACTACGATGGAGCCAACCTCAACGCCATTATGGGCTGGGCGCGCCCCGGCGACATGGGTTTCGACGTCATCCACCTCAATCTTCATAAAACCTTTTCAACCCCACACGGCGGCGGCGGGCCGGGGTCGGGCCCGGTGGGGGCCAAGGCGCACTTGGCGCCCTTCCTGCCGGTGCCTACGGTCAAGCGCGAAGGCGAGCGTTACCTTTTCGATTATGACCGCCCCCAGACGATCGGGCGCATGCGCTCTTTTTATGGCAATTTCGGGGTCATGGTCCGCGCCTACACATACATTCGCATGTTGGGCGCGGCCGGGTTGAAGCGCAGCTCGGCCCTGGCGGTTCTCAACGCCAACTACCTGCGCAAGAAGCTCAAGGATGCCGGCTACATCATCCCCCACGACCGTCTTTGTAAGCACGAGTTCGTCGCCCAGCCGCCTGCCGGGCTTCACGCCCTCGACGTCGCCAAGGCTTTGCTCGACTACGGCTATCATCCCCCCACGATCTACTTTCCGCTCATCGTCAAGGAGGCTTTGATGATAGAGCCAACCGAGACGGAGAGCCAGGAAACCCTCGACGAGTACGTAACGGTAATGGCGGAGATTGCTCGCCGCGGCCAAGAAGACCCCGACTGGATCAGTCATACTCCTTACTCCACGCCCGTGCGGCGTTTGGATGAAGTGTCGGCCAATCGCCATCCGCGCTTGCGCTGGAAACCCGAGGAGTAGGGGAGGATTCGTTGTTTCCCCGAAGCCGCGATTATAGGAGGCGGCCGCCCTAATTGAAACGCATCTTTTGCATACTGCTTTCTTTCTGGGTCCTGGGCGCGCTTGCCGCCAGCGATTCTCTCTGGGCCTTTTACGGGGTCGCGGCGGGTCCCGCGGCCCCCGCCGCCCCGGTTTACTTTGGCGCGCAGGTACGAGAGAGAGTGGTTGCGGGTCCTTTGTTTTGGAACCTGGACGGCCGCCTGGAATTGGGGGAAGCGGTGGCGGCCAGCGGGGTCGCCTGGCTCGGCCTGCACCCGCTTCCGCAGTTTGAACTCCGCGCCGGCTACGGTTCCTGGATAGCCGCTGCCCCAGCAGGGGGGCGGGCTTGGGGCGCGCGCGCCGCCTGGAGGATTAGCGACAGTTTTTCGTTGCTGGGCGCCTATTCCTGGCGTAGGAGCTGGGGCGGCGGGCTACTATTTTCCAAAGGCGGCCTGCAGCTTTCGGCAATGGGGCTGGTGGAAGGTTGGCTGCTCGACGCTTCTTGGCGAAACAGCGGCTACGAGCTGCGCGGCTGGTGCCGCGCAGCCTGGCGGCCTCTCGTTCCGGACCGCTTTGGGTTGGAGGGCAAGTGGCGCAGCGGGCCTTATCACTTGGTCCTCGGCTATGACACTTTTTGGGGGTTTAGCGCGTCCGCCGGCTGGCGCCCGCAAGATTTCTCATTTGCTCTCAGCGGCCGTCTCAGCCCCGGCAAGAGCGCCGTAATAGTAGCGGACATTGGTTACCGGCTCAGCGATGATGTCAAAATGGAGGCTCGAGTCCGGCGTGTTTTTATGCCGTACCAGAGTTACAACCTGTCACTGGAGGTCCTGGTGCGAGGCCGCTAACCGGGCTTGCGCCAGGACTCATAACCGGCGGCTACGAAATACAAGCCTTGAGCGGGCGCCGTCGGCCCGGCTGAGGAGCGATCCCTGATACGTAACAGTTGCCGCAGCGACTCCGCTTCCCTTCTGCCCAAGCCTAC
>JALSMT010000078.1 GCA_026987375.1 Thermaceae bacterium
CGCCAGCGCCGATGATACTTGGACCGCAGGGTCCTGGGAAAGTAGGGCGGTGCGGGGGGTTTTTCTTTTCCACTGCGAACACCTATCCAACCCCGACAAACCAACAAAACTAGCCCTTAGCCCCCGGCTTCATTAACTTCTTTACTAGGTCCGCCCCCTTCGGCTAATGGCGGCAAGACGGGAAGTTTCCCCTGGGAGAGGGCCGGGGTGGGGGCGCTTTGGCGCAGCGGCAAAATTGCGTAGCGCTCAGTCGCTGGCGCGCAGCAAAAGAAGACTGTGGCTTGTAGCCCGTAGCCCGTAGCCAGCCAGCGAGCGTCGGTCTAATCACGGCTTAGCCTGCGGAAGGATCCCTGAACGCGTCCTGGGCAGTCTCCCGGACCTCAGCGGCCGCGCCGCTTCGTCCGCTGACGAGAAGTAAAGATCTTCCTGCTCCGCCTCCTGCTATACCCCCTCCGCCCCGCGGGCGAATCCCGCGAGAGGCAGGCTAGTTTTCGTTCCCCCTAGGGGGAGGGGGAGGGTCGCGTGCGTCACGGCCGGCGCGTGCGGAAACTACCGAAGATAGCCGGTGCCCATGACGCGGTTAGAAAAACCGGCCGCCAACTAAGAGTTCTCTTAGTTGGCGGCTCAATTGTCGCCTTGCTTTTTCCCAAGCTCCGTTGCCGCTTTACACGTCCAGCTCTGCGTAGCGGGCGTTCTCCTCGATAAACTCACGCCGCGGCTGCACGTCGGCGCCCATTAAATCTTCGAAGATCTCGCTGGCGTAGAGGGCGTCTTCGACGGTCACCTGCTTGAGCACCCGTGTTTCGGGGTTCATGGTGGTCTCCCAGAGCTGTTCGGGATTCATCTCGCCCAGACCCTTGAAGCGCTGGATCTCGTACTTTTTGTTGCCCACCTTCCCCAGCGCGGCCTTCAGGGCCTCTTCATCGAAGATGTACTCGCTTTTGCGCCCTACCTTTAGTTTGAAGAGCGGCGGTTGGGCTATGTAGAGGTAGCCGCGGTCGATGATGGGGCGCATGAAGCGGTAGAAGAAGGTCAGCAGCAGGGTGCGTATGTGGGAGCCGTCTACGTCGGCGTCGGTCATGAGAATAATCTTGTGGTAGCGCACGCTTTCGATGTCAAAGTGGGCCTCGCCCGGGGTGCCCTGAATGCCGGCGCCGATGGCGGCGATCATCGCCCGCACCTCGTTGTTCTTGAGCGCCTTTTGCAGGTTGGCTTTCTCGACGTTCAAAATCTTGCCCCGTAGCGGCAGGATGGCCTGGAAGCGGCGGTCGCGGCCCTGTTTGGCCGAGCCGCCCGCCGAGTCTCCCTCGACGATAAATATCTCGGCTTCGTCGGGCTCTTCGGTCTGGCAGTCGGCCAGTTTGCCCGGCAGGTCGTCTGATTCGAGCGGATTCTGGCGGCGCACCAGCTCGCGCGCCTTGCGGGCCGCATCGCGGGCCTGGGCGGCGCGCTGGGCCTTGCCGTAGATAGTCTTGGCGACGCGCGGGTTGGACTCGAGGAAGTTCATTAATTTTTCGTAGACCACGCCGCTTACCGCGCGCTCGGCCTCGGGGTTGAGGAGCTTGCCCTTGGTCTGCCCCTCGAACTGCGGCTGGGGGATCTTGACCGAGATGACCGCGAAGAGTCCTTCGAGCAGGTCGTCGCCAGAAGGTTTTGGCTGGCCGTTCTTTTGCAGCCCCGCCTTCTTGGCGTACTGGTTCATGGCGCGGGTGTAGGCCCCACGGAAGCCCGAGAGGTGCACCCCGCCGTCACGGGTGGGGATCATGTTGGCGTAGCTGAGCAGCTGGGTGGTGTAGCCCTTGGTATGGATAAAGCCGACGTCTACCTCTACGTCGTCCACCTGGCCGCTGAGGCGGCCGGGCTTGTCGTAGAGCAGGTCCTCGCCCTCGGCCAGGGCGCGGGCGAAGCTGGCCACTCCTCCCTCATCGTGAAAGACCTCCTGTTTGCCGCTGCGTTCGTCGGCAAGCTCGATGCGCAGGCCGCCGGCCAGGTAGCTGACCTCGCGCACACGGCGCCGCACGCGGCGGTAGTCAAAGTCCGTTCCCTCTTCGAATATCGAGGCGTCCGGCATGAAATGGACGCGGGTGCCGCTCTTGCCTTTTGGCGCTTTGCCAATTTCCTGCAAGGGCTCGGCCAACTCGCCGCGGGAGAACTTGATGCGGTAGCGTTTGCCGCCGCGCCAGACCTCGACAATCATCCAGTCGGTGAGCGCGTTGACTACGCTGGCGCCTACGCCGTGGAGACCGCCCGAGACCTTGTAGGCCCCTTCCTCAAACTTGCCCCCGGCGTGCAGTTCGGTGTAGATGACCTCGACCGCGGGCTTGCCCTCGCCGGTCATTACGTCCACCGGGACGCCGCGGCCATCGTCTTCGACGCTGGCGGAGCCGTCTTTGTGCAGGGTGACTTTGATGATGCTGGCGAAGCCCGCCAGGGCTTCATCAACTGAGTTATCCAGTATTTCGGTGAGGAGCTGGTGGTATCCGTCGGCGCCGGTGCCGGCTATGTACATAGCCGGGCGGTGTCGTACGCCTTCCAGCCCCTTGAGCACCTTGATGCTCGAGGCGTCGTATTTGCTCATTTTCCTCCTCTGTTTAGTCGCAACGTCG
>JALSMT010000079.1 GCA_026987375.1 Thermaceae bacterium
CAAGGTTAGCAAAGAGGCGTCACAAACCCGTCACAAATAACCACCGTTTTCAAGAACGGCCGTAGCGACGCTTGCTGCGCGCCCCTGCAGGCCTGGGCTGTTTTCCCGTACGCGGCGACGCCTGGCGAACTTTTTTCGCCAAGAGAACTTTGAGGTCGCGCACTTCAGCCATCTTTTCTTCCAAGCCGCTCTCGCGAACGTCGGCGTAGGCGCTCTTACCCGCCAGCTGCACGCGACCGACGTCGTTAAAACCGGCGCGCGCCAGCGCCGCCACCACCTTGCCCACCGAAAGGTGCGCACCCTCTAGCTCTAAGGTGCGCCAGCCCTCCTCTCCGGTCAGAAGACTGCGGGCCTTGGGAGCGCCGCCCAGCAGCAGCGCCAGCAAACCCGCTAAAGACTCGCTGTCCGCCCTCTTGATCCAGTCTTCGGCGACGTCGCGCCAGACGGCGCGGTCGGCGGCCGGTTGGGCCGCAGAGCGCCGCAGCAGGCTGGCCAGCTTGGCTTGTTGCACTTCTTCGGGACGAGGAGCGCGGCTGTGCTCGAAGCGGCGTTTTATGGCCCGCTCGAGCTGATTCAGGTCGCGCCGTTCCCGCGCCGAGTGAAGGACGATGACGGTACCGCTGCGACCCGCGCGGCCGGTACGCCCCGAGCGGTGCTGGTAGGGCTCGGGGCGCTCGGGCATGCGGTAGTGCACCACCAGGTCTACGGCGGGAATGTCTAGCCCTCGCGCGGCCACGTCGGTGGCTACCAAGACGCCCGCCTGACCGCTGCGGAAACGCCCCACCGCGCGCTCGCGTTGACTCTGATTGAGGTCGCCGTGTACCGCCTCGGCCGCGTGGCCGCGGGCCGTAAGCGCCCGCGCCACCTCATCGGCTTCTTTTTTGGTGCGGGTGAAGACTATCACCTTTTCGGCGCCGTGAGCGTGCAGCACGTCGGAAAGAGTGGCGATCCTCCCCGAGAGCGGCGACTCGATCGCGATCTCGCGGTAGCTGACCTCTTCGTCTTTCACGACGTTGACGCTGACCGGTTCGTGCATGTGGCGCCGCACCAGCCGCTTGGCCCAGCCGGGCAGCGTAGCCGAGAACATCAGCGTCTGTCGCTGCGCCGGCGTAGCCGCCAGCAGGGTTTCCACCGCCTCCTCGAAGCCCACCTGGAGCATCTCGTCGGCCTCGTCGAGTACCGCGATGCGCACCTGCGAGAGGTCGAGGACGCCGCGGTTGAGATAGTCTATGGCGCGGCCGGGCGTGGCTACCACTACGTCGGCGCCGCGCTTGAGGGCGGCCGCCTGGGTGCCGTAGCCGGTGCCGCCGTAGACCGTGATTACCCGCAGCTGCGGGGCAATCCACTCCATCTCACCCGCCACCTGCAGCGCCAGCTCGCGCGTGGGGGCCAGCACCAGCGCCCGCGGAGCGCGGCCCTTTTCGTTGCTGCGCTCGAACCTCTCGGCAATCGGCAGAGCGAAAGCCAGCGTCTTACCGGTGCCGGTGCGAGCCAGGCCCAGCACGTCTCTGCCAGCCAACGCCGCCGGCAGGGCCTCTTGTTGAACAGGGGTGGGGGTAGAAATACCCTTCTGCTCGAGCGCAGCCAGGCTGCGCTCGCTCAATCCGAATTTACTAAACATCTTCTTCCTTTCCGGGGCCCCGCCTGCTTAGCCCCGGACTCGGAACTTCGGGTGGGTTTTCGCCCGCAAACCCAATAACCCTATACCCTTTTCAGGGTTTCGTCAAGCCGGGCAGCCCATCGCAACGCTAGCCCCGCGGTCCAAAAACAGGCTTTCTGGGCAGGCGGCGATAAAAGCTGCGGATATACTTCGGTCATGGCGGCAAACGGCAGCGGAACCCTATTACCGCTAGCGCAGCTAGCGCCCCAAAGCGGTTCGCTGAAACTGCCCGACTGGCCCGAGCTGGAGGTTTTTCGCCTGCAGAAGATGGCCTCCCAATCTCGCAGCGGCAAGCAGATCTATTTTCTGGTCAGCGGCGAGCTGCTAATAGACCTCGCCAGCGGCGCGTTCTTGCACCTCCGTCCTGGCGACGCCGCCGAGGTAGAGGGCTCGCACCGCCTGACCGCGGTAAGCGAGGCGGTGATGGCGGCGTGGAAGCGTTCCTGATAGGCGCCAGCCTGGGTTTTTGGGCGGGGGTCAGCCCCGGGCCGCTGCTGGCTTTCGTCTTGCGCGAGGCGCTGCAGAAAGGCCCCCGCGCCGGAATTATGGCGGCGCTGGCTCCACTCGTCAGCGACAGCTGGGCGGTAGCCCTGGCTTGGTTGCTGGCGGGCGCCCTGCCCACGCCGCTGCTGGGCGCGCTCTCCAAGGCGGGCGGGCTGTATCTGATATATCTGGGGCTGGCCGGCCTGCTGCACGGCGCAAGATCTCCCGCCCCCGAACAAAGCGGCCTGGCGAGCCTGCGCGGAGCCGTGTTAACCAACCTGACCAACCCGCACATGTACGTATTCTGGTTTGCCGTTGGCGGACCCTTGCTGCGCAAACTGGGAAGAGCGGGCAGTTGGTTCTTGCTAGGATTCTTTGTGTTAATCGTCGCCAGTAAGAGCGGGCTGGCGCTGCTGGCGGCGGCGCTGCGCAGCGGTAAGGTGGGGGCGTTGCTGGCTCCGTTAAGCGACGTCTTTTTGCTGGCTATCGGCCTCTATTTGCTGCTGGCGTTCAGAGTCTAATCGCTGCTCGAGCGCAGCGTATTCCAGGGGAACTCGTCGAGGGCGTAAAAGCGGTCGGCCTGTTGGGCCAGCCGGTAAGAGGAGAGCGCGTGGAAGGTGGCGTTTTCCACCTGCATCCCCATGTCTTGCACCACCCGCACCACCTCGGCAAAGTCGCCGTCGCCGCTGACCAACACCGCCACGTCGTAGGCTTTGGAGTAAGCCAGCCGCAGCATGTCTACCGCTATCTGGATGTCCACGCCCTTCTCGACGAAGGTCTCGCCGCGGCGCTCCAGCCTGCCCAGGCGCACGGATACATAGGGCACCCTCTTGAGATAGTTGAGAAAACTCTGGTGCGCCCTGCTGGCCACGTCTTCGGTAGGCAGGGGCGCGTTGTAGTAGTAGGCCCTGAGAAGCTTGCGGCTCGATACTAGAGATTCTATGAACTTGATAAAGTCCAGGCGGTATTCCGCTCCCAGCGTCGAAACCAGTCCTTTATAAAGGTTGCTGCCGTCGATAAAAATAGCCACTTTTTCCATAACGCCCCCTGGTTTGATAGCCCGTTCGGCATACGCCGTAACTGGGGATTGTATACTTACTTTACACGCTCATGCGGGTGAGTATTATGGGCGCCGCCAAAAATGGCGGCGTTAGTTTTAACTAGCGAGAAACCCGCAGCTGGTAGTGCGTCAGGACAACGTGGGGATAGTAGTAGGCCAGGATCTCGCGATAGTTCCAACCTTTTCGGGCCAGGCCGCGGGCTCCCCACTGACTCAAACCCACGCCGTGGCCCGAGCCGCGGCCGTCGAAAGTCCAACCGCGCAACGTCGCCAGGCTTGACGGCAAACCCAGGGCGTACAGCACCCGCGTCAGCTTGGGGACGCGCACCACCAGCCTGCCCGAGCCGGTGTCGAAGGCCATTGCGGTAATGCGTCCGCTCTCGCCGCGGCTGACCACCTCCGCCGCCCGGACCGCGGTCGCGCCGTACCCGACGTCGGCCAGGGCCGCCTGCACCTTGCTGGGCGTAACGGTCAGGCGCCAGTGCTTTTTCAGGGTCCAGGGGTCGCTGCGCTCTTGCAGGTAGGGGACGCTGCTGCCCCAAACCTCCTCGGCGGCGGCGGTTTTGCCGCCTGAGTCGGCGTGGTAGACCGCCGCTATCGGCTTATTGTGGTAGGCCAGAATCCGCCCTTTGGTAGCCGCCACGGCGCGGTCGTGTTTGCTGGTTTCCGCGTCTTTGCCCAGGTAGACCTGACAGGCGGAGGTATCGCAAAGGTCGTAGTCGGGGTCTGACCCCAGGCGGCTGAGGGTGTAGGTGCGCGCCAAGATGGCCTGAGCCCGCAAGACGTCGTACGGGAACGAAGCCGGCACCTCTCCCGGCAAAACGCCGCGCAGGTAGTCTTCGATATCCAGCTTGTTGATGAGCAGCATCTCGCCGTCGCGCCAAAGTACGCGCAAATAACCGCGGTAAGAGCGGCCGTTGACCTCCACCTGGCCGCTTTTCGGCACGAAAGAAATCAGGTTGCCGACCTCGCCCTGGCGCGCGCACGGCGGCGAATCGCAAGCCAGCTCGATGCCCTTGCCGCCGGCCAGCAGGCGGTAAGTGTCGCCGACGGCGGACTCGGCTATCCGCCCGTTCCAGCTCCAAAGACTATAAGCGCCGCTGAGTTTTACCTCGGCCAGGGTGGTTTTTTCGAGAAGAACCCGCACCGGCAAACCCGCGGCCAAGGCGGAGTAGGAGAAGAAGAAAAGCAACAGCGCCGCGATACGCATCACGTCCCCTAGTCTATCGCAGCAACGGCGGGCGGCTTGGACATGGCTAAAAGTCAGCCAGTTTTCGCAGTTTTTCTTCGTCGAGAACGACTATATTGCGGTAGTTGTTCTCTATCAGACCCGAAAGCGCCATGCTGCTCAGGGCGCGGCTGGCGGTATCGCGCTGCACCCCCACCATGTAGCCGATCTGGCGGTGCGAGAGGTTGACCTCTACGCCTCTGCGACCTGGCTTTTTGTGCTCCAGCAAGAGCCGGGCGATGCGCTGAACCACCACGGAAAAACGTATGTCTTTGTACTGCTGCAGGCTGCGCTCGAGCCTGCCGGCCAAGGCCCTCAGCATGGCGAAGCGCAGTTCTCGCGAGTTCCGCTGCAAACGACGCAAAGCGCCGCCCTCAAAAGCCAGAACCCGCGACGGCAACAGCGACTCGGAAAAAACGCAGTAATAGGCGTCTTCTTCCAAAGCCGCCTCGCCAAAAATTTCCCCGGGGGGGAGCGTCAGCAGGGTGACCTCGCTACCGTCCTTCTGCACGCGAAAAAGACGGGCGTACCCCGCGCTGACGATATAGAGCTTATCCGCCGGCGACCCCTCGTCGAAGATGGGCTTGGAGTCGCGCAGGGTCAGTTCTTCGGAGATACCCCGCAGCTGCTCCGTAATCTCGTCCGGGAGACTCGCCAACCAGTCCGGCAACATAGCTATTCCAGTCTACCCCGCGGCGGCGCTCACGCTAGCAGCAAAACAGCGCGGCGTCTGAGCGCGGCAGCAAACCCGCCTTTTCCCCCCGCGCCAACAGCTCGGCCACGGCCCTTTCCCCCTCAGCCGAGACGTCCAGAGAGTACTCGTTTACGTAGGTGCGGATGTGCGCCTCGCTAACCTCGTCGGAGAGTTCGCTGGCGTACCTCCTGATGTATTCCCGGGGCTCCTCGGGGTGGGCGTAGGCGTACTCGAGGCTCGCCCTGACCGCATCGTTGAGGCCTCGCAACACCTCACCACCCAGGTCGCGACGCGCCAAAATTGCCCCCAGCGGCAGCGGCAGGCCCGTCTGCGACTCCCACCACTCGCCCAGGTCGAGCAGTTTCAGCAGGCCGTGTTGCCGGTAGGTGAAACGCGACTCGTGAATTATCAGGCCGACGTCCGCCTCGCCGCCGGCGACCGCCGCCATGATGCGGTCGTAGCGCATCTGCAGGGGCTGGAAGTCAGTACCCCGCAACAGCAAAGAAAGCAGCAAGAAGGCGGTGGTGTGCCCCCCGGGGTGGGCTATCCGCGCCCCCGCCAGCTGGCGCGGCTCTTTGGCTATCAGCAACGGTCCCACCCCGCGCCCCAGCGCGCCGCCGGCCCGCAAAGCCACGTACTCGTCTCTAAGGTGGCCGTAGGCCGCGTAGCTTATCTTGGTGAGAGGCAGCCTGCCCTGCATGGCCCAGCGGTTCAAGGTCTCGACGTCTTGCAGCACCTCCTCAATGTCTACGGGGGCGTCTACCTTGCCGTGCGTCAGCGCGTAGAAGATAAAGGTGTCATTGGGACATAGGGAATATCCTAGCTGCATGCTCCCAGGCTAACCTAAGAACGGCGCAAGGCTAATCGTACATGTACTGATAATAGTATGCATTATCACTTTCTTGACAATTCCGAGTGGTATTGACGGGTATGGCGCTGAGGTCTAGAATGCCCTAGGAGGTAGGCGTGCGCGGGAACGGTAGAGGCAAAGGTCGAATGCGTCGGGTGCGAGGTCTGGGAGGGGGCAAACGCCGTCTCGCCGACCTGCCCGAGGGCACCCCTGCGGTAGTGGGGCTGCTGGCCATGCGCGGCCCGCTGCGTAAGCGCCTGCTGGCCCTGGGGGTCCGGCCCGGCGCGGTCGTCAAGGTAATCAGGCGCGCCCCCATGGGCGACCCAATGGAGATCGCCGTGGGAGACACCCTGATAGCCATACGCCACGCCGAGGCCGAAGAGGTCTTATTGGAGAACCCCCCTGGCGATGACTGAGCAAGAACCCCTGACCCGAAATGATGCGCTCCCGCAACAGGGAGCGCTAGTCGTAATGGTTGGCAACCCCAACACCGGCAAGACCACCCTCATCAACGCCCTGGCTGGTTCGAACCTAAAAGTAGGCAACTGGCCGGGGACGACGGTCGACCGCTTGGCGGCCCGGCTGCGGCTGGCCGGTAAAGAAATCGAGCTGGTAGACCTGCCGGGAACCTACGGGCTCATCCCCACCACTCCCGAGGAAGGGCTGGTGGCGCGCGAGCTGCTAAATAACAGGCCGCAAACGATAATCAACGTGGTGGACGCGGGAAACCTGGAACGCAACCTGCACCTGACGCTCAACCTCAGCGAGATGGGCATGCCCATGCTGGTGGCCCTCAACCTCATGGACGAGGCCGAAGCCAAAGGCTACTCTCTCGACCCCCAGGCGCTCGAGCGCGAACTGGGGGTCCCGGTGGCGCCGCTGGTCGCCAGCCGCGACAAGGGCGTCACCGCGCTGCTCGAGCGCCTGCAGCAAGGAGTCGTACCCCGACCCCAGGTAAAATACCCGCCGCCAATAGAAAAAGCCGTTGGCGAACTGGCGCAACAGATAGACCACCCCTCGCGGCGCTGGCTGGCGCTGGCCCTCCTTTCCGGGGAAGAAGTGCCGCTGCAACTGCCTGAGCAGGTCCTACAGAGCGCCGCCAGGCTCAGCAAAAGCCTGCAAGACTCCGGCATAGACGCTTACCTGGAAATCGAAAACGCTCGCTTTGCGCGCGCTCACGAGCTGGCGCGCGCCGTAATAACCGGCTCCGAGAAGCGCCTAACCCTTACGGACCGCATAGACAAATGGGTGCTGCACCCCCTGCTGGGCGGCCCCCTCTTTCTGCTGGGAATGCTGCTGGCCTTCCGCTTCACCTTTTCCTTCTCCTCCCCCTGGGTAGACTTCATCGGCGCGCTTCAGGAAGTCCTGGCCGGCTGGGTGCACGCCGCCCACCTGCCCGCGCTGCTCTCTTCATTCCTGGCCGACGGTCTAATCGGCGGCGTTGGCACGGTTATTAGCTTTGCGCCGGTGCTCTTCTTCCTGTACCTGGCGCTGGCTTTCCTGGAAACGAGCGGCTTCCTGGCGCGCGCCGCTTTCATCGCCGACAAATTCATGCTGCTGGCCGGCCTGCCGGGGCGCGCTTTCATTCCCTTGATACTCGGCTTCGGCTGCAACGTACCGGCGGTTTACTCGACGCGCATACTAAACGGCAGGCTCGACCGCCTGCGCGTGGCCATGGCGGTCCCCTTCATGACCTGCAGCGCCAGGCTGGTGGTCTTTACCCTGTTCGCCGCGGTCTTTTTCCCCAAGCAGGCGACATGGGTGGTTTTCGGTCTCTACCTACTCGGAATGCTAATCGGCCTTTTGACCGCCTGGGCGCTGGGGCGGGCGGCGGGAGGAGGTTCCTCCAGCGGACTGATGGAACTGCCCCCTTACCGGATGCCCACACTGCGAGTGGTCGTCAAGCTTGCCTGGGCGCGCACCCGCAGCTTTCTGCAGGGGGCCGGCGGCCCGATTCTGCTGGCCGTGCTCTTCGTCTGGATGCTGCTCAATCTGCCGCCGGGCGCCAGCCTGCAAAACAGCTACTACGCGCGCGCGGCCGAGCTGATGCAGCCCCTCTTCGCGACTCTGGGAATCCACGACTGGCGGCTTTTGGGAGCGCTCATACCCGGGTTCGTGGCCAAAGAGGTCGTGGTGGGAACGCTGGCGGTCAGTTACTTGGGCTCCGCTCCCGGCGCGGCTTTGGGCTTCGTGGCGGGACTGGCGCAGATAGCCAGCGCTCTGTGGCAGGCGCTGCTGGGAAGTCTTGACGCCATCCCCGCGCTGCTGGGCCTGCCGCACATGGCGTCCGCCCCAGCCGCCGGCGGCGACCTGCGCAGCGCTCTGGCCGGCAGCCTGACGCAAGCCGGCGCCCTCTCTTACCTGGCGTTCTTGCTCCTCTATACCCCCTGCGTCGCCACCTTAGCCGCCATCAAGAACGAGTTCGGCAAATTCTGGGCGGCCTTCGCGATGATCTACGAGCTGCTGGTGGCCTTTGGCGTGGCCTGGGGAGTCTACCGCCTGGCGCTGCTGTTCGGGGGAGGCTGACGATGCTCAAAGAACTGCTGGCGTTACTGGAGCTGCCGCAAAGCCGGGCGCAGTTACGAGACGGACTGCAGGTAGACGAGGAAACCCTAGAAGCCATGCTGTTGTCTCTACAGCGCAAGGGCTACGTCGGTCTGGCCTACTCCCAAAGCCCCACCTGCGGCACGAGCTGCACCTACTGCAGCCTCAAGAATCTCTGTCCCGCGGCGGGAGCCGAGCCGCAAGAAAGCAAGGTATGGCGCCTCAGCAAAAAGGGCGAGGAACAGCTCAAAAAAGACCGGCGCTGAAAGCCGCGAGCGCCTGCAGGGCCAAGTCCGTACGCCAGCGGCTTTTGTCACGCACCCCCGCCTCGTTGGAAACCGCCCGCACCTCGGCCCAGGGAACCCCGAACCAGGCGGCCGTCTGCGCCAGCGCCGCCCCCTCCATGTTTTCTAGCGCCGCCTCCCAGAATGCGGCCAGTTCGGCGGCTTCGGCGGGACTCTCGCTGACCTTGTCGCGCGTCAGGAAGACCAGCGGCCGCCGACCTACGCGGGCCGCCAGCTCGGCGCTGAAGAGCGGGTCCGACGGGAAACGGTTGTAGTAATCTTGCTCTCCGACCCGCAAGGCCGCGACTCCCAGCGGCCGCAGGCCCGCGGCGGTTCCCAGGTCCGCCTGCACCTCAGCCGCGGCCACGGCGACGTCGCCCGCCCGCAAGGCGGAGTGCGGGTAGGCTCCGGCTATGCCCAACAGCAACACCCTCTCTACCTCGTGGCTCTGCAGGTAAGAGGCTAGAACGGCGGCGGTATTGACCTTGCCAATGCCCAACTCCAAACCGCGCCAACCTTCGCCCAGCAGCAGCTCGCGGCCGCGCCAAGACTCACGACGCAGGGCGCGCCCGCGCAAGAAAGCCCCCTCACCGAGGGTCGGGTAAACCAAGAGCATCTAATCTTGCTCCCGGTACTCGGCGATGTTCTCCAGCATGTAGAGCGCGTCTTCCAGGGGCCATTCGCGCCCCATATCGTCGCGAAAAAGGCCGTCGGGCCAGGCGTAGAGGCTGCACTTGCTGTTGCCGTCTACCCGCACGGCTTCGCCGCGCCGTCGCGCCTGCGCCAGCGCCTGGTTCAACCTTTCCTTCAAGTCTTCCACCCACCCAGGCTACCAACTGCTGCGTTTGCGGCGCTAGCGGCGCTTCGTGTACACTCAATTCGGCTGAGCGCGTTTTGTTCCGCCAGTAACCTTCGGAGGTGATTAAGTATTAGAAGAAGAGGAAGAGTACCGCCGCCCACCAGAACCCAGCACCGTATCAACGAACAAATCCGCGTCAGGCAACTGCGAGTAATAGACGAATCCGGCGAACAGCTAGGCATAATGGAGACACGCCAAGCTCTGCAGCTCGCTCGCGAGAAGGAGCTCGATCTGGTTTTGGTAGGGGCGACCGCCAGCCCGCCGGTGGCCAAGCTGCTCGACTACGGCAAGTGGCGTTACGAGCAGCAGCAGGCCGAAAAAGAGGCCCGCAAGAAGGCCAAGCGCCAGGAGCTCAAGTCTATCAAGTTCCGCGTCAAGATCGACGAGCACGACTATCAGACCAAGCTGGGCCACGTACGCCGCTTCCTCGAGGCCGGGCACAAGGTCAAGGTGACCATCATGTTCCGCGGCCGCGAGCTGGCCCACCCGGAGCTGGGCAAGAAGATCCTCGACCGGGTGGCCGAGGACCTGGCCGAGATCGCCGTGGTGGAGATGAAGCCGCTGATGGCCGGCCGCGACATGAACATGGTGCTCGCCCCCATTCCGCCGGAAAAGCGCGGCAAAGCGGCTCGCCCCGAGCGCGAAGAGGCACCCGCCGCCGAGGCCGCCGAAGAGGCCGCGCAGGAATAACCCTCACCCCTTTACCCTTTTACCCTTTCCGCGGCCTCCGGGCCGCGTT
>JALSMT010000080.1 GCA_026987375.1 Thermaceae bacterium
CGGGTATAGTGGAATACCAAGAAGCAGGTGGTGACGTTAATGACTTCTAAGGGCGCTCCCGACGACGACAAGAAAAAAGACCTGCGCCCGCGCCGGCGCGCCCTGCCTTACCGCATTGAGCGGTGGAAGGTGAGGTTGCCTCGGCTTAGCCCTGAGGAATGGTACTACTTAATAGCGGCAGGTGACGACTGGGAAAACGTGGAAACCGCCGGCGCGGACCATGTTGAATGGATGCGCGAAAAAGCGCGATCGGGCACCACCGACGCCTGGAAGTACCAGGAATGGGCCGACGCCCTGCAGCGCCTGCGCAGTAAGTACGACGTCATCAAAGTCTACATGTCGCTCCACGGCAAGGGCCTGGTCCGCGCCGCCTTACAAAAAGAAAGGGGTCTCTTCCCGGTCGATCGCTTAGACCCGGGCATCATCACCCGTTCCCCGGAGCGATACTGGTTCTTCACCCGCGAAGACCTGCGCCGGGCCCTGCTGGAGATAAGCCGCGAGGAGGGCTTTATCCCCCTATCCTCCCTGCTAAAGCGCCAAGGCCAGGACGTCGAGGTGACCGATGTCATTTACAGCGAGTAATCCCTTCACCCCTAAGCGTTCCTCGGCGATTCAACACCCGGCTCGCCCCTTGGTTGTACAACCCCCCCCTTCTCTCTCTCCGGCAACCGCCGCCTCCTCCCAACGGTGAGGCAGGAACACGGTACGTAGCGAGTTCTACGTAGTGAGTAGTTCGTGGTCTTGTTTTGCCTGCAGCCGGGTAGTCGACTTCTTACTGCATGTTGAAATCAACAAGCCCGCCCAAGGGTAGGGCTTAGGAGGGGATCGTGGGTGCCGCCGCAGCCAGAAGCCCGCCTTCTGCTCCGCGACTAACCCACCTGCTACGCCCACCTTCCACCGCCTACATCCCGAAAACAACCCCTCCGGCAATCGCCGCCTCCCTGAGGGAGGCTCGTTCATTTTCCTCAATACGAGAGACGTAGATTTGGACGAGCAGATACCCAACCATTTATCCTCGAATTAATGTGAACACGTTGGAATGCGCCCGCAGCATGAGATAAAGAGCTCAATACGGTACAGACAAGAACTGGGCGTATGTTTCCGCGCTATTTCCGATATGGCTCGTTGATTGCATGGCCGGCCACTTTTTCGCTCAAATGGAATTGTGCAACGTACATTAAGCTTCATCCAGCAGCACGAAGTGGTCGCGGTGGATTATTTCTTCGGGGCCGGGTTTGCCTAGCAGAGCCGCTATTTTTCGCGAAGGCTGACCCGCCAGACGGCGCACCTCGGCGGCGGAGTAATTGGCCAGGCCGATGCCCACCAGCCGGCCCCCGGAGTCCACCACCCGCACCGGGCTGCCCGCCTGCCAGTCGCCCTGGGCGCTGCGCACCCCCACCGCCAGCAGCGAGCGGCCCTGCCGGCGCAGGGCGCGGGCCGCCCCTTCGTCTACCACGATCGTTCCTTCTTGCCGCGAAAGTTGCGCCAGCCACAAGCGCTCGCCGCGGTGACCGCGCCCGGACGCGTGGAAAAAGGTGCCGATCTGCGCTCCCGCCAGCGCCTCTTCCAGTACCCCTTCGCGCTTGCCCGGGAGCAGCCAGAAGGGTATGCCGGCCTCCTGGGCCATCTTGGCGGCCAGCAGCTTGCTCTTCATACCTCCGCGCCCCGCGCTGCCGGGGCGGTCGGAGGCCATGGCCAGAACTTCGGGGGTAACCTTGCCCACCTCCCTCAGGGGCCGGGCCTCGGGGTCCAGACGGGGGTCGCGGTCGAAGAGCGCTTCGGCCTCGGAAAGCACCAGCACCAGGTCGGCCCCCAGCAGGCCGGCGACGCGCACGGCGAGCTGGTCGTTGTCACCGAAGCGGATCTCCTCGGTCATGACCGTGTCGTTTTCGTTGATTACGGGGACTACACCCCAGCTAAGGAGGCGCTCGAGCGTCGCCCGGGCGTTCAGGTAGCGCCTGCGGTCGGTCAGGTCTTCGGCGGTCAGAAGAACCTGAGCCGCCGTTAGTTCGTGCTCCTGAAGCGCAGCCTGCCAGGCGCGCATCAGTTCGGGCTGGCCCAGGGCGGCCGCGGCCTGCAGCTCGGCCAGCGTCTGCGGGGCTTGAGGTAGGCGGGGGGCGGCCGCGGCAATGGCTCCGCTGGAAACCAGTAAAACCTCCTGCTTTTCAGGCAGGTTGGCCAGCCCGCGGGCAATGCCGGCCAGTCGTTCGTTATCTATGCCTTTAGGTCCGGAGATGACGGCGCTGCCTATTTTGACGACCAGGCGGCGGATACCGGTGAGGGTGCGGGCTTGCTCCACGTGTTCAAGTTTAATCGGCGGCCGCGCCAATCCGCTCGGCAATTTCGGGAATGCGGCGCAGGAACGCGCCCGTGGGGCTTTGGGGATTGAGAGCCACATCTTCGGGTGCGCCCGCAGCCACCAGGTAGCCGCCGCGTTCGCCACCTTCGGGGCCCAGATCCAAAATCCAGTCGGCGGTCTTGACGACGTCGAGGTTGTGTTCGATCACCAGTACGCTGTTCCCCTTGTCCACCAGCCGGTGCAGCACCTCCAGCAGCTTCTTGACGTCGTCGAAGTGCAGGCCGGTGGTGGGTTCGTCGAGGATATATAGCGTCTTGCCGGTGGCCCTGCGCCCCAGCTCGGTGGCCAGCTTGATGCGCTGGGCCTCGCCGCCGGAGAGGGTGGGGGAGGGCTGGCCCAGCTTCATGTAGCCGAGACCCACGTCCATCATCAGCTGCAGCTTACGGCTGATGCCGGGGTGGTGTTGGAAGAAGGCCAGCGCTTCTTCCACGGTCATGTCGAGCACGTCGGCTATGGTCTTGCCGCGCAGCTTTACCTCGAGCGTCTCCTTATTGTAGCGTTTTCCCTTACAAACCTCGCAGGGCACGTAGATGTCGGGCAAGAAGAGCATCTCGATCTTGACCGTGCCGTCGCCGCGGCAGGCCTCGCAGCGCCCGCCCTTGACGTTGAAGCTGAAGCGGCCGGGCGCGTAGCCGCGCTTGCGCGCCTCGGGGCTCTTGGCGAACATATCGCGGATCTCGTCGAAGACGCCGGTGTAGGTGGCGGGGTTGGAGCGCGGGGTGCGGCCGATGGGGCTTTGGTCTATCTCGATCACCTTGTCCAGGTGCTCTACGCCTTCTATGCGGTCGTGGCGGCCGGGGATGGCCTTGGAGCGCATTATCTGGCGCGAGAGCGAGGAGTAGAGGATGTCGTGCATTAGGGTGCTCTTACCCGAACCCGAGGGGCCGGAGATGACCACGAAGCGGCCCAGCGGAATCTCGACGTCGAGGTTTTTGAGGTTGTGCTCGCGCGCGCCCCGCACGATCAGTGCTTTGCCGTTGCCGCTGCGCCGCCCTTCGGGAACGGGAATGTGCAGATCGCCGCGCAGATATGCGCCGGTCAGGCTCTCGGGATGGGCTGCGATCAGCTCAGGGGTGCCTTCGGCCACGACCATGCCGCCGTGAATGCCCGCGCCAGGTCCCATGTCTACCAGCCAGTCAGCCGAGCGCATGGTTTCTTCGTCGTGCTCGACGACTATTAGGGTGTTGCCGAGGTCGCGTAGTTTCATTAGCGTGCCGATGAGGCGCTGATTGTCGCGCGGGTGCAGGCCAATAGAGGGTTCGTCGAGCACGTAGAGGACGCCGGTCAGGCCGCTGCCTACCTGGGTGGCCAGGCGGATGCGCTGCGCCTCGCCGCCGGAGAGGGTGTTGGCGGCGCGGTCGAGCGATAAGTATTCGAGGCCCACGTCGGCCAGAAATCCCAGCCGCGCCACCACCTCGCGCAGGATTGGTTTGGCTATTTGCAGCTGGTAATCGCTCAGTTGTTGGGGCAAACTTCGGAAGAACTCAAGCGCGTCTCGCACCGCCATCGCCGAAACCTCGGCGATGCTGGCCCCCGCCACCTTTACCGCCAGCACCTCGGGCTTGTAGCGGCTGCCGCCGCAGGCGGCGCAGGCGTTCATGCTCATGTAGCCCTCGAGCCAGTCGCGCATTCCCTCCGACTCCACCTCTTTGTAGCGCCTTTGCAACCAGGGGATTACGCCCTCGTAGGTGACGTCTATGCGCATGGTCTCGCGGCCGCCGCGGTGAAAGACTATCTCAAAGGGTTCGTCGAGCCCGTAGAGAACCGCCCGCTGGTGTTCCTCGGGGAGATCTTTGAAGGGGGTTTTCATGTCAAAGCCCAGGTGTTCTGCTAGGGCGCGCACGCGGTCCCACATGTGGCTGACCTGGCTGCTGCGCCCCTTGGACCAGGGCAGAATCGCCCCCTCGGCCAGCGAGAGGGCCGGGTTGACCACCAGCTCGGGGTCGAAGTCCAGGCTGTAGCCCAGTCCGCTACAGACCTCGCAAGCCCCATATGGCGAGTTGAACGAAAAGATGCGCGGTTCAAGCTCTTCCAGCACCGCGCCGTGCTCGGGGCAGGCGAACTTTTCGGAAAAGAGGACCTCCTCCTCGCCACCCTCGCGCAGGAAGAGCACCCGCAGCAGGCCGTCGCCGCGCAGGAGCGCCAGCTCCACCGACTCGGCGACGCGGCTGCGCTCTTCTTCAGTCAGGGAAACGCGGTCTACCACCAGATCTATGTCGTGCTGCTCGTAGCGATTCATCTCCGTTGCGATGGCGTCTTCGAGCCTTATTACCTGACCGTCTAGGCGGACGCGGGCGTAGCCCTCTTTGCGTAACTGCTGGAATAGCTTTTTATACTCCCCCTTGCGTCCGCGCACCAGCGGGGCCAGCAGAACGGCCTTGGTCCCCTCTGGTTCCGTGAGCAGCTTGTCGGTAATTTCGCTGGCCGAGCTGCGCTCTATCTTGCGGCCGCAGACGGGGCAGTGGGCCTCGCCGGCGCGGGCGAATAGTAAACGCAGGTAGTCGTGGATCTCGGTGACCGTGCCTACCGTCGAGCGCGGGTTGTGAGAGGTGGTTTTCTGATCGATGGAGATAGCGGGGGAAAGCCCCTCTATCTGCTCTACGTCGGGTTTGTCCATTACCCCCAAAAACTGGCGGGCATAAGAAGAAAGGCTCTCCACGTAGCGACGCTGACCCTCGGCGTAGACGGTGTCGAAAGCCAGGGTGCTCTTGCCGGAGCCGGATACGCCGGTGATGACTATGAATTTTCCACGGGGAAGTTCTACCGATATATTTTTAAGATTGTGTTCGCGCGCGCCTTTGATGACGATTCGATCCATCCGCAAGATTTTACCACTTCTTCGGTTAAGAGGGAATGTGTGTAGGCCCGATGCTAGGGCGGTTGAAGAAGGACTGCGGAGGATTTTACCTCCGCAGTCCGCAAAAGAGCGCCTATTGCAAGGTGAAGAGCCAGTTGGCGAAGGCGTTGATTACGTCTGAGTCGCCCAGGATGTTTGGGTTTTGCACCAGCGCCTCGAAGAACTCGCGTAGCAGCTTGCCGTCGGCGGTAGCCATTATCTGGCTGACGCTCTTACCCGCGAAGCGGCCCTTTTTGAGAGGCTGGCTGAGCCTGTCTATTCCGCCGGCTTCGGGGGCGGCCAGCCTTACCGCCGCTACCGCGCGCGGTATTAGTTTGTCCGCGCCGTCCGGCCTCGCCAGCTCTTCGGGATCGAGCAGCGGCTTGCCGTCCAGGTCTGTGGGTATTATTCCCCGTGAGAGCAACTGCCGTCCCAGGCTGCTGTCTCCTACCTGAATGTAAGTGCTGGCGCTGGCGCCGGCGTAGCTGACCTGCAGGCGGAACTTGCCCTTTTTGTTGACGGTGATGGGCTTGAGCAGCTTCTTCCAGTTTGTGGTGAAGGGTTTGACCAGTATTTTGGTGCTAGAGTTCAGCAAGGGGGTATTTCCGTCGTAGACCGTTAGGGTGACGGCCCCGCTGGGCAGGTAGTGGTTGCTGGTTGCCTCTAGCTGCAACGACACCCTTTCTCCGGCGCCGAATGTTAGATTGGTCGCTACCTCTCCCAAGTAAAAGCCGTTTAGCCGCAGCTCTGTGCGGGCCTTGCGGATGTCCGCCAGCGAGAGGCGGGCGTACTCCGCCAAGGGGTGGTTGGGGAAGAGACGCAGGAACTCGCTAAAAGCCTCGCCGGCCTGCGCCAGCCGTCCGCTGCGCTCCAGCAGGAATCCTTGCCAGAAAAGAAGGTCTTTCCTGCCGGCGTCGCGCAAGTCTTTGAGCGCCATGGGCACTTCGTTTCCTTTGTCGAGACGCAGCGCCTGGCGGTAGTAGGCGAAGGCCTTGTGGTAGTCCTTGGCCAGGGCGCTGAAGAGGCCCAGGTTGTACGCCGGGACCGTGGACGGCCTTATTGCCATGGCTCTCAGGGAGGCTTCCCAGGCTAGCGGCATGTCGCCCGTCATGTAGGAGGCCCAGCCCAGGTTAGTCCAGAATAGGTCGCTACCGGGCTCGAGCTGAACGGCGTGCTCCAGAGCTTCTTTGGCCAGGGCTCCGTCGCCTTTTTCGAAGGCGGCGAAACTCAGCTCTTTCCACGCAAAAGGCATTTCGGGGGCCGCCTTGCTGAGGAGTCGCGCCGCCCTGGTCCAGTTTTCGTCATCCAGCGCCCTGAGAAGCAGCTCGGCGCCGCAGAGGTCCAGCGCCCGCCGCGAGTTCAACAGGTCCAACGCCCGCTTGCGAGCTTCTTTTTTATCGTCGCTCCCCAGCGGAGCATAGGCCTTCCAGACGCGCCCGACGCCGGCGTCAGACATCTGCTCGGGGTTGTCGTGGTGTTTCCAGAAGTCTATGACCGCCGCCGGCAAGACGTCTTTGTACTTCTCCGGGCCGTTTTCTTGTAGACCTTCCAGAAGCCTAATCTGCTTTTGCAGCGCCTCATCCTGCTTTGCGCTCAGCGACTTGACGTCGTACAAAACGACGGCGGCTTTGTCGGCGTTGCCGTTTAGCAGCTCCTGTAGAACTTCTTCGACGCCCTCAATGAGGTTGAAGGGGCCGGGTTCTTTCCCCAGCTTGAGGGCCAGCCAGCTGGCCAGTAGAGCAGGTTCGTGAAAGCGCGCCGGCAGTATGCGGCCGCCCTTGTAAAGGTAGGCGTTTAACCAACCGTCGTCGCCGACTTTGCCTACTAAAACCCAGTCCGCGCCGCTAGCCTCGGCGGCGATGCGGGAGGCGGCGGGGCCCCTGAGGTCGTCCAAAATTACCGTCCAGCCCCCAGACCAGGGAGCGTCGGGGAAGGTCAACCCGGCTAGAATTGGCGAGGGCGCTCCCACGCTATCCGCTACGGCCAGACTGATTGAGCGACCGTTGGGCCCGCTAAAGGGTAGAACCAAGCCGCCGGCTGAGGCCAAGCCGAAAAACGCCGCAAATAAAACTAATACTCTCCGCATGACCAAAGTCTAAGGCGCAGATGTGAATGCTGGGTGGGAGCCCTTGCGCGTGTTAACCCCTCGGGCGATACTGGTTAACGTGCAGCAGCCCGATCTGGTCTCGTTACTCACCGAGGAGCCGCAAAGCGGCGAGCGTCTGGCCCGGCGGCTTGGGGTCAGCCGCGTGGCCGTCTTTAAGCGGGCGCGGCGCATGCGCGAGGCCGGTTATCCGTTGCGGTCTTCTCGCAGGGGCTACTATTGGCCGTCAGGAACGCCCGCGCCGTCACCGCTTCGCCAGCGCTACTCGGGCGGGCTTTTGACGCAGGCCGTTTACCTGGCGGAGGCCTCTTCCACGCAGGACGAGCTGCTGAGTCTAGCCGAGGCGGGGGCGCCGCAGGGGAGCGTGGTGGTAGCCGAGGCGCAGCGTGCGGGCCGCGGACGCCGCGGCAGGAGCTGGCTCAGCCCCGTCGGCGGGTTGTATTTCTCGCTGTTGCTGCGGCCAAACTTACCGTTGCAGTCTTTGCCGCTGTTGTCGCTGGCCGCCGGTGCGGCCCTGGCGGCTGCCTGCGGCTTTGGCGCTTTGAAGTGGCCCAATGACCTGCTGGCCGCCGACGGCCGCAAGCTGGCGGGGGTGCTTTTGGAGGCGGACTTGCGCGGCGAGGAGGTGCGCCACCTCGCCCTGGGGGTAGGCGTAAACTTTTCCCCGCCGCGCCTGGCCGAGGCTGCGGGCCTCTCAGAATTCACTACGATAGGCCGCGCCGACGTACTAGCCTCTTTTCTGAGAAACCTAGAACGCCTTTACACCTCTTTGCCTAACCCCGAAAAGGTGCTGGCCGCCTGGAGAGCCGCCAGCGCAACCTTGGGACGGCGCGTGCGCGTGCAAACGCTAGCGGGCGAGGTGGCGGGAGTGGCCGAGGAGGTTCTTGCGGACGGCTCTTTAACGGTCAGGACGGCGCGCGGTAAGCGAAAAAAGATAACGGCGGGGGACGTAGAATTGATAGGAGGAGGAGCATGAACAACACGGCAATCATACCGGCGGTACTAGACCTGAAGACTCCATTACGGCGTGCTGCGGCGGTGTCGCTAGGCAGCGTTTTTGTCGCCCTGCTTTCGCAGTTGGCGTTGCCGCTGCCCTTCTCGCCGGTGCCGCTGACGGGGCAGACGCTCGGCGTATTGCTGGTGGGCGCGGCCCTCGGCGGGACCCTGGCGGCGCAGTCGCTCTTGCTCTATCTAGCTTTGGGCATAGCGGGCGCGCCGGTTTTCGCCGCTGGCGGTTCCGGCCTGGCCTGGCTGCTGGGTCCCAGCGGCGGATACCTGATCGCCTTTCCCGTAGCCGCCTGGCTGGTGGGCGAGCTGGCGCAGTTGCCGGCTTTCAAGAAGAGCCCCTGGCGCGCCTTCACGGCTATGCTCTTGGGCAGCGCCGTCATCTATGCGCTTGGCCTCATTGGTTTGGCTGTTTGGCTGACGGCCGCTTCCAAAGCCGTTTCCTTGGCGCAGCTGCTGACGATGGGCTTATGGCCGTTTGTTCCAGGAGACGTCGTCAAGGCGCTAGCGGCCGCCGGACTGCTGCCGGCAAGTTGGCGCTTACTGGCGGCGTTTGGCTACCGCTTTTAGGGAGGCGCAGTCGCGGTGCAGATACCCGAAGTAGAGATCAGCGAGCGGGCGCTTTTGTCGTCCGCCAAAACGGCGCTGATAATCGTGGATATGCAAAACGACTTCGTCCACGAAGACGGCGCCCTCTCGGTGCCCGCCGCCGCCGCGACGGTGGCGCCGATAGCGGGACTCCTGGAAAGAGCCCGCAGCGCCGGGGCAAAAGTAATCTTTACGCAAGACTGGCACTCCCCGGATGATCCGGAGTTTTCCATCTGGCCGCGGCACGCCGTGGCCGAAAGCTGGGGTGCGGAGATCGTGGAGGAGCTGGCGCCCCTGGCGGGCGAGACGCTCATCCGCAAGCTGCGCTACGACGCCTTTTACGGCACGCCGCTTGCCCACCTGCTGCACACCTGGGGGATAGAGAACACCGTGATAGTCGGAACGGTGGCCAATATCTGCGTTCTACACACCGCCGGCTCGGCGGCTTTGCGCTGGTACCGGGTCATCTTGCCGCGCGACGGCGTTAGCGCTCTCAGCGATTTTGACATGCATGCCGCCTTGCGCCAGGTCAGCTTTCTCTACCAGGGGATGATAACGACGACGGAGGGGGTGGTGTTTTCATAGGCGAGGGGGCCGGTATGTCGGCCACTTTGCTTTTTAAACATGGGCGCCTCTCACCAAGGCGAGGTAATCGCCGATCTGCACGTACTAGAGCACATATCCCGCGACGCGCTGATGGCGCGTCTGGTTGAGAAGCACGGCCCTTACCACTGGGGCCTGCACTCGCCCTTTGCGTCATTATTGCGGGCGGTGGTCGGGCAGCAGCTTGCAAACTCGGTTGCGCGCACCATTTTCGCGCGCTTGCAAGAGGCGACGCAGCTCGAGCCCGAGCGCATCTTGGTCCTGGGCGAAGAAGGGCTGCGCGGACTGGGGCTGGCATACGCCAAGGGCAGGTCTTTACTGGGGATAGCCCGCGCCGAAAGCGAAGGCTACTTCCAGAACCTGCAGGAGATGAGCGACGACGCAGTTAGGGAGCGCCTCACCAAGCTCAAAGGGGTGGGTCCCTGGACGGCGCAGATGGTGCTCATTTTCAGCCTGGGCCGTCTCGACGTTTGGCCTACCAGCGACCTGGGGATGTTGCGTCAGGCCGAAAAGCTCTACGGTTTACAAGGCAGGAAGCAAGTAGAAAAGCTGGGGGAGCGCTTTGCTCCTTACCGCTCCGCCGCCGCGCACTACCTGTGGAGTGAGACGGACGCCTGACTTCTGCTAGGCTGGAGAGCGTGGGTGAATCTCTAGACCTGCTGGCGATAGGCGACTTTGCCTGGGACGTGCTCATTCACACCGCCGCGCCGCTGGCGCCCGGTGGCGACACCTTTGGCCAGGTGGAGTTGCAGCCCGGCGGCAGCGCCGCCAACGTAGCGGTTTGGGCGCGCCGCTGCGGCGTCAAGAGCGGTTTCGTCGGTAAGATAGGCCGCGACCGCTTCGGGCAGTTGGCGCGCGAGAACCTAGAAGAAGAGCGAGTCGAGTACTGCTTGAGCGAGACGGCCAGCCGCCCTACTGGAGTTGTGGCGGTCTGGGTAGACCACAGCGGCCAGCGTTCCATGGTTTCGGGGCAGGGGGCCGACTTTTTGTTGACGGTGCGAGACCTGCCGGCCGAGCTGGAGGCCGCTCGCCACCTGCACCTGAGCGGTTGGTCGCTATTCACCGACCCGCCGCGCGGCGCTGCTTTGCTGGCGGCCAGGCGCGCCAAAGAAGCCGGGCTGACGATTTCTCTCGATCCCGGTTCTTTTCAGTTGATAGAAGAGACCGACCCCGCCGCCTTCGTGCGCATGACTTCTTCTTTGGGCCTGACGATCATCTTCCCTAATTACGACGAGGGGCGGGTGCTGACGGGCGAACGGGAACCCGAGCGGATAGCGCAACGTCTGGGCGAACTTTACCCCGGGGCGATTATCGCCCTAAAGCTAGACGCCAAGGGCGCTTTACTCGGTAGCCAAGGGCGCTACGACTATATTCCGCCGACGCCGGACCGCGCCAAAGACGCCACCGGAGCCGGAGACGCCTTCGCCGGCGCATTTCTAGCCAGGTGGCTATCCGGTGACGAAGTTCTAGCGGCCGGAGAGTTTGCGGTCGTGGTTTCCGGCTGGGTGGTGGCGCACCGCGGCGCCAGGCCGCACCTGGACGAGCGCATGCGGGAGCACTGCCGTGTTTCGAGATGACGACATTCGCCTGAGTCCGCTCTTGCCTTTGGCCGAGGCGCGCGAGGAGGGCGAGCCGCGCTGCCTGCAGGAGCTGCTGCAAAAGGGCCTGCCGCTGGTGGAAACGTGGGTGGCGCCGGCCTGGTTGGAAGACGAGTTTTATCGCTTGGCGGGTCTGGACTACCAGCTAAAGCGTATTTTTGCCGGCGTCTGGGGAGTGCGCATAGACGAAGAGGCGCTGGCTCGAGCCTCCGAGCGGGCCGAAAAGCTAGTACGGGAGACGTACCTTTTGGCCGAGAGGGCCGAGAAGTTCGTCGCCGCCCTGCCGCCGGGGGAGTACCGGCTCAGGCGTCCCGGCAGCCTGCAGGCCCTGCGCGCCGCGGGCCCGCAGCAGGCCTTGTGGCGGCTTAAGAATCTCTGGGCCGGCGAGTGGAGTTTGCAGAGCCTGCTGGCGCGCGGCGGCCCGAGCATGCCGGCGCCGGCGGCGGTTCTCTTGCAGCGAGCGCCGCAAGGCTTTCAGGCGGCATCGCGAGAGGTTCTTCCCGGGATGGACGTTTACGAGTCGGGCGGCCGGCTGGCCGCCTGCATCCCGACGCAGACGCCTTGAACGCTTCGCGGCGAGCGCTACCTGACATCGTTCGTAGAAATCGCCGGCCGGCGCGTGATGATTGCTCCACCGAGCGACCGCCGCTATGGTGAACGCGGCTCCTATGAGAAAACAACCTCGCCGTTGGCGCGGGGTGAGTCGGGGAGCGCCGCCGCGCACGGCCGAAAAGGCCTTCCTGCGCTCGCGCCGGCCTCGGGGAAGAGGCGCAAAGGCCGTGACTCCCGCCACCGCTAATAAAGCAAATCCCCTAATCCGAGTCGTTGATTAATGCAGGCGCGGGGGCAAAACACGGCAGGAGCCGTTTCGGCCAATCTCGCACCGCCTCACCGCGGGCGGGCCTTGGGATGGGGGCCGAGCGAAAACGACATCGTTCTGGCTAGCGGGCTTTGCTTTCCTGCCCCTCGCCTTCCAGCGGGACTACCTATCGTCCCGCCGTGCGGGGTCTTGATTTCCGTGTCCGTTTTGTCACGGCGCCGACCCAACTCTCATCCCGCCGCGCGGGGCCTTGGTAAGCGACGGCCGCAAGGGCTAGGCTATAGGTATGTACGATAGCCACCTGCATACCCCTCTGTGCAAGCACGCCCGGGGAGCGCTGCCCGAGTACCTCGAAGCGGCGCGCAAGCGCGGTCTGGCGGGAGTGGTTTTTACCGATCACAACCCCATGCCCGCTTGGTTCGACCCCGGCAGCAGGATGTCGCCGGAGCAGCTCCCCCTTTACCACTCACTGGTGGCGCAGCTGCGGCAAGACGACGACTTTTACATAGGAATAGGGCTGGAGGCCGACTTTCACCCCGGCGCCGGCGAGTACGTGCGCCGGCAGATAGCCGATTTTCCTTACGATTACGTCATCGGCTCGGTGCACTACATCGGCGCTTGGCCTTTCGACCACCCCGATTACCAGGATGAGTTTGAAAGGCGCGACCGCATGGAGGTGTACGCCGACTATTACGGCCAGGTTTACGCTGCCGCCGAGGCGGGTATTTTTGACGCCATCGGTCATCTGGACCTCCCCAAAAAGTTCGGCCACGTTCCCCCGGAAGAAGCCTGGGACTTGGTGGAGGGAGTTCTCGAAGTCATTAGGAACGCGGACCTGGCGCTTGACGTCAACACCGCCGGCTGGCGCAAACCCATAGGTGAGCTCTACCCTGCGCCGCAGATCATCAAGAGGGCGGGTGAGCTGGGAATACCTGTGGTGCTCGGCTCGGACGCCCACGCCCCCGAAGAAGTAGCCTGGCGCTTCGGCGACGCCGTGGAAGTTTTGCTACAAGCGGGCTACCGTGAAGCCTGGGTTTTCAAAAATCGCAGGCCAGAACCTTACCCCTTGGAAAGGGCCTAGCGTGACCATTAAAGACCTGGCGGGAGTTCTTAGCGAAACGGCCGACCTGATGGAGGTGCTGGGCGAGAGCGGTTTTCGCGTCAGCGCCTACCGCAAGGCGGCGCGGGCGCTCGAGCGCTTTCAAGGCGAGCTGCCAGAGCTGCTGCAAGCGGGTTTTGACTCCCTGCCGGGTATCGGCAAGGGCCTGGCCGCAGCCTTGCAAGAGACAGTAAACAGCGGCGAGTTCGACTACCTCGAAGAGTTGCGGGGGCAGGTTCCTCCTGGCGTCAGCGAGCTCTTCGCCGTCCAAGGGCTTGGCCCCAAGCGCATTCGCGCCCTCTGGTTGGCGGGAATAGACTCGCTAGAAGCCCTCCTTGAGGCGGCGGCTGAGGGCAGGATAGCCGCCCTGCCCGGCTTTGGCGAGAAGAGCCAAGAGGCGCTGGCGCAGGCGGCTCGTTTTGCGCTGGCCAACGTCAGCCGCGTACACCTCTCCACCGGCCTGGAGGCGGCCGAGATAGTCGCGCGGGACTTGAGCGACGCCGGCATAACACACCATCTGGCCGGCAGTTTGCGGCGACGCCTGGAGACCATAGGCGGCGTGGACTTGGTGGCTTTGGGCGAAGCCGGGGAGGTGGCCGCGGTTTTGGGAGAGCACGCCCTAGAAGTTCGCGGTCAGACGGTCTTGGGGCGCTTGGAGGGTCTGCCGCTCAAGGTTTACTGCGCCGCCAAGAGCAATTTTGGCTCGGAGTTGTTGCGGGCCACCGGTTCTGCGGCGTTCGTCGCCTCTCTGGGCGAGATCGCCCCCGCGGCCAGCGAAGAGGAAGCCTGCGGCCAGGGCTGCCCCCCTCCTTGTTGGCGCGAGCCGGAACACCTGGGGTTGCAGCCGCCGCGCCGCTTTTTGCAGCGCGAAGACCTGCGCGGGCTCATTCACCTGCATACCTCTTACTCCGACGGCGTCGCCAGCCTGAGGAGCATGGCGCAGGCGGCGATAGCCGAGGGGTACGAATACATGGTGGTCAGCGACCATTCGCAGACGGCCTCATACGCCGGCGGCCTCAGTGAGGCGGAGCTGCGCCGCCAGTGGGCGGAGGTCGACGAGCTGAACGCGGAGCTGGCGCCCTTTCGCATTCTCAAGGGAATCGAGTCGGACATCTTGGCGGACGGTTCGCTCGACTACCCCGACGAGGTTTTACGGCGCTTCGACGTGGTGCTGGGTTCTATCCATTCCGGCTTCGGCCTCTCGCCCGAGCGACAGACGCGCCGCCTCTTGCGCGCGGTCGAGAACCCCTACCTGACCATCCTGGCGCACCCCAGCGGCCGCCTGTTGCTGCGTCGCCAGGGGGTGGAGGCCGATTGGCAGCGGATACTGCAACGGATGGCCGAGCTGGGGAAGATAGCCGAAATAAACGCCAGCCCCTGGCGCTTGGACCTGGACTGGCGAGAGGCTTTGCGCTGGCGCGAAGAGCTGTATTTTTCCATCGGCCCCGACGCTCACTCTCCCGAGGGCTACAAAGACGTCGTCTACGGGGTATGGATGGCGCGCAAGGCGGGCATCGATCCGCGGCGCGTCGTCAACGCCTGGCCGCTCGAGCGCCTGTTGCAGCGCTGAGGCGTTAAAAGCCCTTATGCTAAGAGCATGAAGATCGTTACCATCGTGCTAGACTCCGTGGGCCTCGGCTACTTACCCGACGCCCCCGATTTCGGCGACGAGGGCGCCGACACCATAGACCACACCGTTCTCAAAACAGCAATAGAACTGCCCAATCTAGCGCGCCTGGGCTTGGGGCGTGTTCCCGGCGTACACACCCTGCCCATCGAACCCAGTCCGTTGGGCGCCTGGGGACGCATGAAAGAGCAGAACCCCGGCAAGGACAGCTCCACCGGCCACTGGGAGTTCGTCGGCATCCACCTTGAACACCCGTTTCTTACCTTTCCCAACGGTTTTCCCGAAGATTTGCTGCAAAAGTTCTCCCAGGCCATAGGCGGCCGCGGCTGGCTTCTCAACAAGCCCTACTCGGGCACCGACGCCATCCGCGACTACGGCGAGGAGCACTTAAAGACGGGCAAGCCCATAGTTTACACCTCGGCTGACTCGGTTTTCCAGATCGCCGCCCACGTCGACGTTGTGCCGCTGGAGCAGCTCTACGACTGGTGCCGGAAGGCTCGTGAGCTGCTGACCGGGGAGTACGCCGTGGCGCGTGTCATCGCCCGCCCCTTCGCCGGCGAGCCGGGCGACTTCTACCGGCTCAACGAAAAGCGTCACGACTACGCGCTGGTGCCTCCCGACAACGTCCTCGACGCTATCAAGGCCGCCGGCTACGATGTGGTCGGCGTTGGCAAGATCCCCGACCTCTACGCCCACAAGGGCTTTACCCGCGAGGTGGCCTCGGGCAGCAACGGCGAGGGCATCGAAAAGACCCTGGGGCTAATGGACGAGCCGATCAATGGACTGATATTCACCAATTTGGTCGACTTCGACGCCAAGTACGGCCATCGCCGTAATCCTCAAGGCTACGGCGAAGCCCTGGTGCAATTCGACCAAGCGCTGCCGCAGTTCCTGCAAAAGCTCGCCGACGAAGACTATCTTTTCCTCGTCAGCGACCACGGTAACGACCCCACTTATCGTGGCACCGATCACACCCGCGAGTACGGCATGTTGCTGCTGGCGGGAGCGGGTATGGCCGGCAAAGACCTGGGAACGCGCCAGACTTTTTCGGACATCGCGGCCAGCTGGGCGAAGCTGCTTGGAATAGACTGGACCGGACCGGGAAATTCGGTATTCTAATAAGCAAGGGCGGGACGATTGTGGTGCGCGAAATGACGAAAGGATGGGATGAACCTCAATTGGCGTGACGTAATCGACATTTTGGCTGTGGCCACGGTGATTTACTACACCTACGGCCTACTCGCCGAAACCCGGGCCATGAACCTGGTCCGGGGTTTGATCGTTTACGTCGTCGTCTGGTTCACTGCCAAACTCGTGGGGCTGACCACCCTCTCCTGGCTTTTGGGAAACGCCGCGACGCTGGGGGTTTTTGCGCTAATAGTAGTCTTTCAGCCCGAGCTGCGCGGTGTTTTGGAAAGACTGGGGCGAGGCCGCCTGCGTGAGAACCGCCTGGACGTCGAGGCCGCGCAAGAGCTTTTGCGGGCGGTCGAGCGCATGGCGGCGCGGCGACTGGGGGCATTGCTGGCGCTCGAGCGCCGCACGCCCTTGGGCGAGTACTCTTTTAGCGGGGAAGTATTGGACGCCCGCGTTTCGGCGCGTTTATTGGAGACCATCTTTACCGTTGGCACGCCGCTGCACGACGGCGGCGTGATAATGCGCGGCAAGAAACTTCTGGCCGCCGGCTGCGTTTTCCCCCTTTCCGAGCGCAACGACCTCAAGTACTTGGGCACCCGCCACCGCGCCGCGGTCGGCCTCAGCGAGGTTTCCGACGCGTTGGTGATAATCGTCAGCGAGGAGCGCGGCACCATCCGCGTGGCCGAAAGAGGCGAATTGAGCCCAAACTTGACGCCCTCCGAGCTACGCGAGCGCCTGCGGGAGGTGCTAGATGAGTCTGCGTAGAGCGCTGCGGCGACTATTCAACAACTGGCCCATCAAACTAGCGGCGCTGCTGACGGCGCTGCTGCTCTGGTACCAGCTGCGGGAAGTAGAACCCGTTACGGAGAGGGTTATAGAAAGACCCCTGGAGGTGGTCGGCTTGGGGCCCGATCGCAAAGCCGTAGGCTTGCCCAGTAATGTGGTGGTTCGCTTGCGCGGCACTTCGCGCGTGGTGGGGCGCCTCAGCCCGCGGGCGGTGGTGGCGTTCATAGACCTCTCGGAGGTCAAGAGCGGCAATTTTACCGTCCCCGTGTCGGTGCGGGTTCCCAGCGGGATAAGTTTGGTGGACGTTACCCCGGCGGAGATCAGCTCGCGCATCGAGCGCATCGCCGCGGCGGTCGTGCCGGTGGAAGTTTTTTCGCCGGGGGCGGCAGTTCTCTTTTCACCTAGCAGCGCCGAGGTTAGGGGGGCGGAGTCGCTAGTTGACAAGGCGCGCTCCGCGGTAGGGGTAGACGTGCGCGCCAGCGGCAAGGCGCGCTTGCTGCCGCTGGACGAACGCGGAAAGCCCATCGAAGGCCTGGAAATAAACCCGCAGGAGGCGCATATTACTTTCCAAGGTCCCGAGCTGACGCGCAAGGAGGTAGACCTTTTGCTCATGCCGGCCCCACGCTCATTTAGGCCTGTCGAAGTCAAGGCCCCGGACAAGGTGGTGATCGTAGGACCTGCCGCTAAGCTAAGAAAGATCTTGTCGCTGCGGGCTGAGGCGGACTGGCGCGTTGGCGAGTACGACGCCGTTTTGCGGCTGCGCCTGCCCGAAGGGGTAGATACCGTCGGCGCGGTAGTGGCGCACTTAAAAGTCGAACCGGCTAAGCCGTTACAATAGGGTCGTGGCCGAGATACTACCCATACGCCTCTACGGCGATCCTGTTTTGCGCAAGAAAGCGCGGGCCGTGCAAGACTTTTCCGAGATCGCTACGCTGGCCGAGAATATGGTCGAGACGATGTTCGAGTACGGCGGGGTAGGCTTGGCGGCCCCGCAGGTGGGGCTTTTGCGGCGGCTATTCATAGCCGCGGAGTACGCCCTGGAAGAAGAAGAGGCCGAGGCCGAAGAAGACGAACAGCCGCGCAGCGTCCTCAAAAATCTCTACGTCATGGTCAATCCGCGTATCACCTACCGCGCCGGTGAGCAGGTGGGCACCGAGGGTTGCCTTTCAATACCAGGCGTTTACTCCGACGACGTGCCCCGCGACCTGCAGATCCGGGTCGAGTACCAGGAGGTGAACGGTGAGCCGCGCACGCTCGAGGCCGAGGGCTACCTGGCGCGGGTGATCCAGCACGAGCTCGACCACCTCGAGGGCGTGCTCTTCTTAGACCGCATTCCCGCCGAGCTGCGACGCCCTTTCATGGAAGAGCACCGTTCCGAACTGGCCGAGATGCAGCGCAAGGCCAAAGCCTTTCTGCGCGAGCTGCGAACTGAACAAAAATGAGCCCAAAGCGCCGTCGACTTGCCTTCTTCGGCTCGCCCGCTTGGGCGGCGCCGGTGCTGGAGGCACTGGCGGATAAGCACGAGTTGGCTCTGGTGGTGACGCAACCGGACAAACCAAAAGGACGGGGCCTAAAGACCACTCCTAGCCCCGTTGCCCGTGTCGCCGAGCAAATGGGGCTTGTGCTAGCCAAGCCGCGACGCTTGCGTAAGGATCCCCAGATTGCAGACTGGTTGCACGGGCTAGATCTCGATGCCGCGGTGGTGGCCGCCTACGGTCAGATCATCCCCGAGGAACTGTTGCAAATCCCCCGTTACGGTTTTCTCAACATCCACCCCTCGCTGTTGCCCAAATACCGCGGTGCGGCGCCGGTCAACTGGGCCATAATCAACGGCGAAAGGGAAACGGGCGTTAGCATCATGCGCCTCGACGCCGGCATGGACACCGGCCCGGTCTTCGTTCAGGAACGCGTTCTCATCGGCGCCGATGAGAACGCGGCGGAACTCTCTGAGCGGCTGCGCAACCTCGGCATAGAGATGTTGCAAAACGTTCTGTATCGCCTGGAAGACTGGGAACCCCGCCCACAGGCGGGTGAGCCCAGCTACGCCCGCCTGCTGAAAAAGGAGGACGGTCGTATCCGCTGGAACGAGCCGGCGCGCAACGTCTACGACCGCCACCGCGGGGTGCAGCCCTGGCCGGGCAGCTGGTTCGAGCACGCCGGCCGGCGGGTCAAGGTGTTGGAAATGCGCCTGGCTGCCGCTGAGGGCGCCCCCGGAGAGGTGCTGGCGGTCGGTCCCGAGGGTGTGCGTGTGGCCGCCAGAGAGGGGGCGGTCGAACTGGCGATCGTCCAGCCCGAGGGCAAGCGGCCCATGCCCGCCGCGGACTGGGCGCGGGGTCGCGGTCTAGCAGTACATGAACGTCTAGGTTGATGCCATCAACAATTAGGTTTTACCTTGTTTACGCCTCCCCGTTTGTTCTAAGCGGCTACGCGTCGGCTTGGCTTCGCAATAGCGTTGATCCCGTGCCGAGAGCCTGAACGCAGAAGCCTGCCGGAGAGGTGCGGTGGGCAAGCACGACCGAAAGAGATACGTCGTTTTTGCAGTCCACTGGGGAGCATCAAGCGCGAAGCCGCAGCGACAACCACATAAGCCCTCTCCTAGGGAAGGATTAGTGCTGGGGTTGCGGGTCTTGCATAAGCCACACGTCTGTTGTTAAACAGAAAAGGGCTTGTAATTTACGACTCGTAGCCTGCGAGTAACAGTACGCGGTGTGTAGCTTTTCTCTGTGGCGAGATAACGTCATATTCGTGCACGGTGAGACTAGAAGCCATCCTCTGAAGGAGGACTATGTGGGCTTAAATAGATAAAGCGGTTGACCAAAGCGTCAGCGCCTGGGCGCCGAAAGGGCAAACTGGCTGCTATCGCGCCAAAACAACGCTATCTTTTGCACGAAAACAATAACCATTGACACCCTTTCTTTTGGCGCAGGCACGGCCTAGTTGAGGCCTAGATAAACGGAGCCCCGCGGGGCTCCGTTTAGAGAGGTAAAGTTTTGCTAGACGATGCCCAATTCCTTCAGTTTCTCTTCAGGCACCACGCCCTCGTTCCAGCCGCGCAGCTGGTAGTAGTCGTCCAGCATCTCGCGCAGCTCGGTTACTTGTCCCTCAGAGCCCGGAGAATCGCTGGGTTCTTTGAGGAAGCGCTCAGGCAGGGTGTCGGAGCCCTCGCGGAAACCAATTAGATTGTTGTAGTAGCGCTCGAGCGTGTAAATCCGCTCGCCTATCTTCAGAACGTCGTCGGGGGAGATTTTCGTACCTACGTAGGTAGTAAACTGGTCCGCGTATTCCTCCAGGCCCTCAGCAAACTGGCTGAACTTGCAGAGGTCCAACGAGTCGGTAAAGGCGGAGAGGTCTTGTAGCAATACCGTTAGCTTCGCCTTACCTTTCCACTCTATCGGGTCAGTCTTGTAAGGAACTCCCAGCAGCTCCGAGGCCGGGGTGTAGGCGCGTAGGTGGCAGGCGCCGCGATTGGAGGTGGCGTAGGCAATCCCCATTCCCTTGAGACCGCGCGGGTCATAGGCAGGAATGGCCTGACCCTTGACGGCCATCGCCAGCTCGGGGTGGCCGAGAGATTCCATGAAGCGGGTGGGTCCTTCGGCGGCCTTGTCTCCCAAACCCTGACGGTGCGCCACCATTTCCAGGAATTGGCACTGCCCTTGAGCGTCGCCGAATTCCAGACCTTCTTCTTTGTTTACGTAGCCCTTTTCGGTAGCCTCCATCAATGAAGAAGTTACCTGGCCGGCTTCTATGGCGTCCATGCCAAAGGCGTTGCAGAGGTAAATGGCGTAGCCTACCCAGTCCCTATCGGCGCTGCCCGAGTTGGGGCCGTGCGACCAGGCGGCTTCGTATTCTACCGACTCGAAGCGGATAGGCTTGCCGTTTATGTGTACCTCGACCATCTTTTTACAGGCCACCGGGCAGGCATGGCAGGTATTGTCCTTTACCAGGATGTGCTCGCGAATGGCCTCGCCGGAGACCTCGCCGGCCTTTTCCCAGCTGGTGTGCTTGGCGTTGAAGGTGGGTAGAGCGCCGATCGAGTTGGTGATGTTCATCAAAACGTTGGTGCCGTAAACAGAGAGCCCGCCTTTGCGCGGCGCCGTTACAAACTGCTCATCCATTATTCTGGCCAACGCCCGCTTGTCCGCTTCTTTCCAGGCGGTTTTGTCGGCCGGCTGCAACACGCTCCTGTCCCCAGGAACCATGACTATCGCCTTCAGCTTCTTGGCGCCGCCCACGGTGCCGGTCCCACCGCGGCCGGCGGCGCGCTCGTCGTTGTTTAGCCAGGCGGCGAACTTCACCAGGTTTTCTCCTGCGGGACCTATAGACATAACGTCGGCGTGCTCGCCGTGGCGCTTGCGCAGCACCTCGTTAGTCTCGTGGGTGGTCTTGCCCCATAGATCATCGGCATCATGTATGCTGACTTTCCCGTCCTGCACCAGCAGGTAGACGGGTTTCTCGGCCGCGCCTTTAATAAGCAAGCCGTCAAAGCCGGCCCACTTTAGTTTGGCGGCGGTCCAGCCGCCCATGTGACTATCGGTTATGGTGCCTGTCAGCGGGCTCTTAGTTACTACCGCCAGGCGGCCGCTCATTTTGGCCTGAGTGCCGGTGAGGGGGCCGACCATAACGGCCAACAGATTATCGGGGCTGAGCGGGTCTACTTCCGGGCCGTTGTCGAATACGTACTTGACGCCGAGCCCACGCCCGCCGATGTATTTCTTGAGGTCTTCCTCCTTGGGCGCAAAATACTCTATCGCGCCTGTAGTTAGGTCTATTTTTGCCATGTGGTGGGTGTAACCCTTTAGCATGTCGTACCTCCTAGCGGCCGAAGCCTTTTCGTTTTCCGGTTCTTATGCTAAGCCGAGCGCTTATTGAAAGCAATCCCGTATTGTAGCTGATTGCAACACGAACTAAACACTCATACACGCCGGCGATAAGGCGCATAATATTAGGCGGGTATGAAAAAGCCTGCTCTAGAGCCTATAAAGCTAGAACCAAAACTGATGCCGCGTGTCTGGGGCGGTCGGCGCTTAGCCGAGCGCTTCGGGCTTCAGGCCGACGAGCCCATCGGCGAAGCCTGGATGGTCGCAGGCGAGAACCGCATCGCCTCGGGCCCCTACGCCGGCCGGGTCCTTGCCGAGGTGCTGCCCGAGCTGGGCGAGGCTTTTTTGGGGCGGGCGCTGGTGCAGCAGTGCGGTTACCGGTTGCCGCTGATGGTCAAGTTCCTCGACACCGCCGACTGGCTTTCGGTGCAGGTGCACCCCGACGACGCCTACGCCCGCGCCCACGAGGCGGAAAGCGGCTGGCTGGGAAAAGCCGAGGCCTGGGTGGTGCTCGAAGCCGAGCCGGACGCCCAGGTAGTCTACGGCGTCAAGCGCCCGATCAGCCGTGATGAGCTGCACGCCGCGGCGCTGGACGGCTCGATTCTAGAATTGCTCAACTTCGTCCCTGTCCAGAAGGGCGACGTGATCTACGTTCCCCCGGGCACCATCCACGCCCTGGGTCCGGGCCTCTTGGTCTACGAGGTCTCCCAGCGCTCCGACCTAACCTACCGCCTCTACGACTTTGGCCGCGGTCGAGAGCTGCACCTCGATAAGGCACTGGACGTTGTTCGTGTTGGGCCCACTACTAGCTTGATTGACAACTGGCATGACAATAGCGAGTATAGGTTTGCTAAATTTAATCTGCGTATCGCTAACGGCACAGTTTCTTCAGAAAAAACTGCGCTTATTGTTACCGACATTCATGGTATGCGCGAGGCTTTTTTATTACCGGCCGTGGTAGGGGCGCAGGTTGAATGCAGTTTGTGCGCTGCTAATTCACTGGAGATTGACGATGGCTAGTCGGTTTATCGTTCGCGCTGGCGAGGGGCGTCTTGCGCCGTCGCGGCGTAGGGCGATTTAACTAGATTTTGCCCGGACAGGGTGTATGCTGTTAGGCTGACGGAATGCTATTTGCGGGGGGAACATGGTTGATAAGCTGAAAAAAAAGATAAGTGATACCAGCGCCAAAGTTGGCGTCGTCGGCCTGGGCTACGTGGGCTTGCCGTTTGCTTTAGAGGCGGCCCAGGCTGGCTTCGACGTTACCGGCATCGAACGTAACCGATCGCGAGTTGACAAGGTCAACCGCGCCGAGAACTACATCGACGACATTCGCGAAGTAGACTTGGCCCGCGAGGTAAAAGCGGGGCGGTTACGCGCCCAAGCTGATTATCAAGGTGTTGAAAACCTTGACGTGATAGTTATCGCGGTGCCGACGCCTCTCGATAAGAACCTAGTTCCTGATTTGCAGTACGTGCGCGGGGTGACTGCCGACCTATCCAAGCACCTGCGAGCGGGCCAGCTTGTCAGCCTGGAATCCACCACTTATCCGGGCACTACAGAGGAGGTCATGCAGCCCATTCTGGAAGGCTCGGGCCTCAAGGCCGACCGCGACTTCTTTCTGGCCCACTCCCCCGAGCGGGTCGACCCTGGCAACAAGCGTTGGCAGACCAAAAACACCGCTAAGGTCGTAGGCGGCATAGGACCAAACTCGCTGGAAGCGGCTTTGGCTTTTTACGGCAATGTCTTGGAAGGCGTCGTGCCCATCTCTTCGGCCAAGGCGGCAGAGATGGTCAAGGTTTTCGAAAACACCTTCCGCGCCGTCAACATCGCCCTCGTCAACGAGCTGGCCTTGCTTTGCGACCGCATGGACCTAAACGTCTGGGAGGTGCTCGACGCCGCCTTTACCAAGCCCTTCGGCATCATGCCCTTTTACCCAGGGCCGGGGGTAGGCGGCCACTGCATTCCTCTCGATCCTCACTACCTGGAGTGGAAGGCGCGCGAACACAATTTCCGCACCCGCTTCATTGCCCTGGCCGGCGAGGTGAACCGGGCCATGCCCGAGTTCGTACGCACCAAGGCCTGGCGCATCCTCAACGAGCATGGGCTGGCTCCCTCGCGCTCGCGCATCCTGGTGCTGGGACTCGCCTACAAGCGGGACATCAGCGACTGGCGCGAGTCGCCGGCCATTGAGGTCATCAAGTTGTTGCAGGCCGACGGCGCCGACGTGGCTTACCACGATCCCTACATACCTGTATTCAAGCACGAGGGGCTCGACCTGGAGAGCGTTGAGATAAGCGACGATGCTTTGCAGGCGGCCGACCTAGTCATTATCACTACCGACCATTCAAACCTAGACTACGCCCGCGTGGTGCGCGAGGCCAAGCACGTGCTCGACACCAAGAACGCCACCAAGGGCGTGCCCGAACGCGAAGGGAAGGTGACGCTGCTATGAAGCGCTTCGCCCTCACCGGCGCCGCCGGCTACATCGCCCCCCGCCACATGAAGGCCATCAAAGATACTGGTAACGAGTTGATTGCGGCACTCGACCCTTTTGAGTCGGTGGGCATCATTGACAGTTACTTTCCTGAGTCCGAGTTTTTCACTGAGCCCGAGGCCTTCGAGGCTTACCTCGAGGAAGCAAAAGCCAGGGGCGGACTCGATTACGTCAGCATCGCCACTCCCAACTATCTGCATTATCCACAGATGCGCATGAGCCTGCGGCTAGGCGCCGACGCTCTCTGCGAGAAGCCGCTGGCGCTGCACGAGGCGGAGCTCGACCGGCTGGCGGAACTTGAATCCCAAACAGGCCGTCGCGTCTGGACGGTTTTACAGTTACGGGTTCATCCGGCGCTGGTGGCGCTCAAAGAAAAGCTGGCGGGTGAGAGCGACCGCAAGCAGGTGGTGCTGACCTACGTCACCAGCCGGGGCAAATGGTACCTCAAGAGCTGGAAGGGCGACGTGAAAAAGAGCGGCGGGCTCGCCACCAACATTGGCGTACACTTTTTTGACATGCTGGCCTGGCTCTTTGGTAAGGTGCAACATTTGGAGGTTCACGCTCGCGATGAGCGCCTGGTAGCTGGGCACATGGAGTTAGAGCGAGCCGACGTTAGCTGGTTCCTGGCCATAGACGACCGCTACGTACCCTCTGAACTGCGCGCCCAGGGGCAGCGGACCTACCGCTCGATCACGGTGGACGGTGAGGAGATCGAGTTTTCCGGCGGCTTTACCGACTTGCACACCGAGGTCTACCGGCGCACGCTCGCGGGCCAGGGTTTCGGCCTGGAAGACACACGTACCGCTATCCGCGTCACCGAGCGGATCCGTAAATTAGAAGTCAGGCACTCCGACGAACGGCACCCTTTTTTATGAGGATTATGTCTAGTATGATACAAGGCCTTCCCTTAGCTGTTTTTACTTATAGTTTCCCTCACAGAAAAACACAGGACTTTCTTTTCGCTTTAAAAGTTTTGGGCGCTGATGTAAGACTCGTCTTGGCCGCAGATCCTGTAAAATTGAGGATACCCCCTCCTTCTATCCGTACAAAGATTCGTCATATTGGTCTTCTCCATCCGCAGAAGATAGCAGACTCATTTGGATTTCCTTATAGGGTTATTAAACACAATAGTACTGAGATAGCTTCTCTGGTAGGCGAAGTAGGGGCTACCCTTGGTGTTATAGCAGGGGCCCGCATTCTTAAACCCCATGTTATTAATGCTTTCCCATTAGGCATTGTCAATTTTCACCCAGGATTTATTCCCGAAGTGAGAGGTTTGGATGCAGTTCTTTGGTCAATCATTAAAAGTGTTCCTCTAGGTGTTACAGCTCATTTGATTGACGAAAATGTTGATGCTGGTACGATATTGGTGAAGCGTAAAATACCTCTTTTCTGTGACGATACAATTTTGGATTTGACTGAGCGCGTATATGAAACACAACTAGAGATACTAGAAGAGGCGTTATCTATGGCGGCGCAAAACAAAGGCGAGCCGCTAGAAAGTTCGGGGAAGTACAATGGAAAAATGTCGCCCGATCTGGAGCAAAAAGCATTGTCATCACTCCCCCTTTATCTTGCTCGGTATGCTGGTTGCGAGGGGTATCAATGAGTAAGATCAATGTACCGATCTATGACCCCAAGCCTGAAGTCGAGGCCCTGCGGGACGAGATTGAAGCGGCTATCAAACGCGTTGTCGATTCGGGGCGGTTCATCCTCGGTCCCGAGGTCGAGGCCTTCGAGGAAGAGGTGGCCGACTACCTGGGCGTCAAGCACGCCGTCGGCCTTAACTCGGGCACTGACGCGCTTATCATCGGCCTGCGCGCACTGGGAGTGGGCCCCGGCGACGAAGTGATCACTACCCCCTTTACTTTTTTCGCCACCGCCGAGGCGATCAGCCTGGTGGGGGCCAAGCCGGTCTTCGTGGACATTGACCCGCGCACCTTCAACATTGACCCGGCCCTCATCCCGGCCGCCATTACGGAGCGGACCAAGGCCATCGTTCCGGTGCACCTCTACGGGCAGGCGGCCGACATGGATCCCATCCTGGCCATTGCCAAGAAGCACGGGCTTGAGGTGCTGGAAGACACCGCCCAAGCCTTTGGCGGGGAGTATAAAGGCAAAAAGCTGGGCACGATTGGCGATGCGGGGGCGTTTTCGTTCTTCCCCACCAAGAATCTGGGCGGATTCGGCGACGGTGGGTTGCTGGCCACCAACAACAACGGAGTGGCCGAGATGGCGCGGATGCTGCGCGCCCACGGCGCAAAAAAGAAGTATCAGAATCAGCTGCTCGGTTACAACTCCCGCCTGGACGCCCTGCAGGCGGCGCTTTTGCGAGTCAAGCTGCGCCATATAGACGAGTTCAACGAGGCGCGCCGTCGCATTGCCGCTTTTTACACCCAACACTTGACCGGGCTAGACGGCATTACCCCACCTTACGAGGCGCCTTATGCCAAACACGTCTACCACCAGTACACGGTGCGCATCTCCGATGGCCGCCGGGACGAACTAGCTCATGGCCTTGCCCAAAAGGGTATTGGTACGATGATTTACTACCCGATACCGGTTCACCAACTTCCTTACTACAATCTCCCTCCAGAGACAGCACAGCAGACAGCGAAAGCTGCCAATGAAGTGCTCTCGTTGCCAATGGGGCCCTATATAACCGCTGACATTCTGAGAAGTGTTGTTGACGGCCTGTTGGCTAACATCCTATATGAGTCAAATTAGAGGATTAATTAACAGAGTTAAAAATAGCCCTTTTTTAAAAGGGGTTTTAGTAATAGCCGGCGGAACGGCGGCAGCCCAAACTATAGGCGTGCTTGTATCGCCCTTCCTGACAAGGCTTTATAGTCCAGATGCAATGGGGTTATGGGGCATGTTTATCAGCTTTGTAGGAGTTTCATCTGTTTTGGGAGGCATGCGGTATGATGTTGCAATTGTCGCCGCAAATGATGATCAAGAAGCCCTGATTATAACAAAGAGTAGCCTATACGTCGCTGCAGGGTTTTCGGTCATTGCTGGAATAGTATTCGAGATATTCAGGCGGTCAAGGGTACTAGGTTATGGCGCTTTCCCTCCATGGGTGAGTTTATTAGTGATGATAGCTACCATAATCACGACGTGGATTGTAATATTAAGATACTGGGCAATCAGGCAAGGAAAATATTCTGCTATAGGTAAATTTACTATGACGCAGGCCTTTGCACGAGCGGCTTTTCAGATCTTGACAGCTTTTATTACAATATATGGACTTGCGCTGGGTGAAGTAGCAGGGCGTCTGGGAGGACTATTTGTTATTTGGAGGACACTACCCAGATCTCCACGTGTAAGTTTTTCATTAGAAACGTTATTGAAGTACAAGACATATCCTTTAATTCAACTGCCGTCAAGTTTCCTAGATACGGTTGCTTTAATGGCTCCCGTGCCGGTATTCTCCGCAGTATACGGCATTGCTGTTGGCGGAGGATTAGCGCTCGCACAGAGGGTAGTGGGTTTGCCGCTTAGTCTTGTTGGAGCTTCCGTGGCGGATGTTTTTTATGGTAAGGCAGCTCAAATTTCCAGGGAAAATCCGCAATATTTAATTAGGTTTTTGCTCTCCACTGTACTTAGGCTAGGCATTATGGCTGTTATCCTGGGAATACTTATGTGGTTGATAGCCCCTGCGGTGGTGACATACGTGTTTGGGCCGCACTGGAAGCAAGCAGGCCGTATGATGGCGGCTTTAGCACCGTGGCTTGTAGCAATGCTGACGGTAAGCCCAGTTACACGGATTATTTTTCTATCTAGACATAGCTGGATTAAACTGCTATATGACTCAATATCTATAGCGATTGTAGCCGCGCCGTTTTGGTTACATATTTCGGATCCGGTAAGGGCGTTAAGCGTTGTTTCTTGGCTGAAGGCTACTCAATATTTATTATACTTATTACTCTTGATTATACTTAGCGCCATTATAGCATCAGAGAATCGGAGCAGCGCTAGCGTTGAGAGATAAAAAACCAATAGACATAAATATTAATGTCTAGCGGTATTAATGTCTTGCGGTAACTAATCTTTTCGCTATATATGAATTGGATAATCGTTAGGGTCTACGAGCTCTTGGTGTCAACCCCCCACTTAGAGTACCATTCCCTACGAGTGATCCTTGCTATGTTTATTGACAAACTCCTGAAGCGGCAGACATCCCAAAGACTCGTGAGGCCTGATGGGCTGTAGGTTCTTAGCCAGTCCTCGGCAACCTGAGGAACCTCGTCCAGGGAGATGAGAAGTACAGGCATCCAGGACTGCTACATGGTAGCTGTGGTTGAAGCCCCTGTGTAGGCACTTGGATCGGTTTGCCCGGCGGGATAGGTAGCAAGCAGATACTCACGGACCTCCGCCCTGGCGGTCACTGCTTTTGAGGTGGGTTCGGGTCCACGTCGGTCCGCGGGCGGTCAGGCTATACGTATCGGAGGATCAGGGCCTCCTGCAGACCCATCACTCTTTGAAGAGAAGGGAGACGGCCACCTCTGTAACGCCCTCCGGCTGGGGTCTTCCAAAACGCTCAGCGCCCGAAGGGCGCGGCTACCGACCAGGAGGTTACCATGAAGCTCAAAGACCAGATCGGATTGAGAAAGCCGGCTTGGGCTAGTGGTTGTGGGCCGAGCGGTGCTTTTCTGTGTTTGCCCGCGCATGCCTCTGCAAGCCAAGGCCTTGCTCCTTGTAGATGCGAGCTATCCGCTAGTGGTTCCAAGAGTACACCTAATTCTTAATATACCGTCGTCTTCCCGGATCTCCAGCGGGGATAGTCTTGTTGAGACAGCCGCCTGCACTCAACCGAGGAGGCGACAGTCCCTTATCTCGCTGAGTCATGCCTTTCCACCGTTTAGCGCACCATTTTGCGGAGTTCAGCAGGCTTCAGCCCTTTTCGAGCGCCCCTCTCAAAGCAGCGTGTCCCGTGCTTGGGTTGGCGTAAGCCTTCTTTAGGCGCCGGTTCTCTTCTTTTAGCATTTTCAACCTGCGCAGGGCGCTTGCCTCTATTTCCCCGTACTTGGCCCGCCAGTGATATAAGGCGTTTTGGCTAAAGCTGTACTTGCACACCAGCTCTACCACGGGAATCCAGGCCTCGGCTTATTGCAGGATTTGTAGGTTATGGCCTTTTCTTTCTGTACCCTCTTTGTTACACTGGCAGCTCCCTTGCCTTATGCCACCCAGCGATACTCGTCTAGGGCTCCTTAATGTTTGTTGGTGTTTTAAACGGCCTAGTTCCTATACGTTATGATGTTGGAGAGGTAGGCGCTGATGTCGAATGAGGAAATACAGCCGTGAAATTACAAAGGGAAAACTGATATATGGTTAAGCGTTCTACGCGCGTTTATCTTGGCATAGCCTCCCTGTTAGGTCTTTCCGCCTTTATTTCGCCTGCTATTGGGTATGTAAGATTTATAATTGGCGTGCATATTCCGTATCTACAAATATTATCAGCATGTCTTTTTCTGGTATTTCTTTGGCGCTTATTTCTGTTGGGTTCAGGAGGGCTCCCCTTTTTTACCCCTCTTATATTGTATTCATGGATCCTTCTAGGCGCGCTTTCTTTTAGGCAGCTACTTGGGTTTTGGGAGGCGTATCCATTAGATGCAGTAGGTTATATACAGACGCTCGCGCTTACGTTGATCTATCCTTGGATATATTTGCTAGGAGGGGAAGCCCTCGCATTAATTTATGATAGGTCACATGCGTATGTGCAAACTGGTTATTTGTTATTGCTAGCTACTACAACTATAGGAGCATATGAAGGATTTATGGCGACAGGAAACATATATGTCTTGTTTTCCAATTACAGGACAGGTATGCAATTCAATTATCAGACTCTTGGTGACAGTTTGGGACTTCTAGCTGTGTTGTCCGCCAACAGCTCTGGCCGGATAAGCAGTATGAGACTATTGGTCAACGCACTTTTTATATCGTTTACCTATTCACGTTCAAGCCTGTTAGCCTACCTAATTGCCGCGCTAGCAGAAATTAACTACAAACTTAATATAAAACGGTACTATACATGGGGTATAAGCTTAGTGTATCTAGCATTAATATTGAGTGTTACATCTTACGTTCTGCTAACATCTTCAAGACACAGCTTATTTGATACAGCAATTTCTCGCAGTAAGAGTATAATATCTATGGATGATCCCTCGATAAAAGAGCGGTTAAAAATATTTGAAAGCTTCCCCAAAATGACTAGCAGGTATGGTTTGCTAGGAAGGTTTATGTATGAGCTATCAGAGCAAGGGCGTGGTTATTATGTTCATAATATATTATCTTATTGGCTGGAATATGGCGTATTTCCATTCATAATCTTGCTAATTATACTCTTTCTAGTTGTTGTAAGACAATTCACAGTATTTAAAACAGGAAACCACACAGGACTAGCAGTAATCATATTTGTTGCTGTTAGCGTTTTATTGTCGCGTCCATATGTTTGGCCTTATCTTTGGTTTGGGCTTGGCTTTGCATCTGTATTTCCGCACATGAAAAAGTCGGGATTGATTAGAAAATGAAAATAGCCTATCTTCTCCACTGGAATGACCTACCAGAAAGCGGAGTATGGAAGAAAGTGCTTACTCAAGTACGGTCATGGGTTGAATATGGTAATGAGGTTTCAATATTCTTGATTACTGGATCAAAGCATATATATTACGCAAAGACAGGAAGTGTCAACGTAGAAGTGTTTCCTTACAAGCGAGTCCAGGATCGCTTGGTTGCATGGAATAGGGCAATATCAATGATTCTACGTCGGGGAATAGACATAGTATATTACCGATATGATCTTTTTTATCCACCACTAATTCGCCTCCTGCAGCGCCTGCCGGTCGTAGTAGAAGTAAACACGAACGACAAACAGGAATACTGTTTGAATAGCAGATTAAAATGTGTGTATAACACGATTACACGCGCAATCACATATAATTGGGTGTCAGGTATAGTTACCGTTTCGCGAGAACTTCAAACAGCAGTGGTTTCCTTTGGTACGAATAAGAAACCGATCTGCACAATAGCTAATGGTATAGATCTCTCCTCTTATCCAATACTTCCTTCAGTTAGAAACAAGACTCCGCGCCTAATTTTCATTGGCTCAGAGGGGCAGCCTTGGCATGGGGTAGATAAAGTATTGCTAATGGCTAGGGAGCTCAAAAGATGGAGGTTTGACATTATAGGGCCTGCAAGACTGCCTGAGGCAACACCAAATGTCATCTTCCACGGATTTATGCCAAGAAAGAGATACCAGGAGTTGCTTGCGCAGGCAGACGCGGCTATAGGTACACTAGCTCTTCATCGTAAAAGAATGAACGAGGCCTCACCATTGAAAGTTAGAGAGTACTTGGCCTTTGGGCTGCCAGTTATTATTGGTTACCGAGATACGGATTTTGAAAAGCCGGCACCCTTCCTCCTCGAATTACCTAATTGTGAGCATAACGTGCGCAAGCACCTCCCAGAGATTGTAGAGTACGTTAATGCATGGCAAGGTAGCCGCGTACCTAGATCCAATATTCAGCACTTGGACGTAAGCACAAAAGAGCAAGAGCGGCTAGCCTTCTTCCGGAGAGTAATTAAAATATGGGAGAAAAACAAAAAATAACATTTCTCTCGACGAGTTTAGACTTCGGGGGAGCAGAAACTCAGTTGGTTCACGTAGCAAAGCAGCTAAGTTTTCGAGGATGGACTGTGCACGTGGTTTCCATGATTCCGCCACGAGCCTATCTGAATGATCTAGGAAAGGTAGGCGTAACAGTAGATACGTTGGGTATGCGTCGGGGTGTTCCCGATCCTAGGGCGGTTTTACGCCTGGCGGGCATGTTGAAAAGACGACGTCCTTTGGTGCTCCATTCCCACATGGTTCACGCGAATCTCTTGAGTAGGCTTACGCGTCCGTTTTATAGGGTACCTGCGATGATTTGTACCGCGCACAGTACTTTTGAAGGTGGAAGTTTACGCGAGTGGGCTTATAGGATGACCGATCGCTTGTGTGACCTTACGACTCAGGTCAGCCAAGTTGGATTGGAGCGATACGTGCGGATTGGGGTTGCGGCGCCTCACAAAATCCGCTTTGTTCCTAACGGAGTTGATACCAAGCGTTTCCGTCCTGATTTCCAAAACCGCTTTCGTTTGCGGGCTGAGTTAGGTTTGCAGGACGACTTCATTTGGTTAGCAGTTGGCCGCTTTGAGGAGGCAAAGGACTATCCTAATTTGATTCGAGCCTTTGCGAGCGTTGTTCGAAGGAGAGGCCGCACCGTTCTCCTCATTGTCGGCCAAGGGCCATTGCGGAAGGAGGTAGAACGGCTGGCAAGAGAGTTGGGGGTCACAGCTTATTTGCGTTTCATGGGAGTACGGGGTGATATACCCGACTTAATGAATGCGGCAGATGGCTATGTTATGTCGTCTGCTTGGGAGGGTTTGCCCATAGTGCTCTTAGAGGCTTCAGCCAGTGGTCTTCCCGTCGTAGCTACAGATGTAGGTGGGAACCGGGAGGTTGTACTAGAAGGGAAATCTGGCATATTGGTACCGCCCAAGGATCATGAAGCTCTTGCTAGATCCATGCTACAGATCATGGCATTGCCACAAGAGATAAGGGTTTCCATGGGGATGCAAGCACGGCAGCACATAGAGGATCACTACGCGTTGGATAAACTAGTTGATCAATGGGAAGCACTTTACTGGGAAGTATTGAGAAAAAGGGAAGCGTCTTTTTGAGGCCGCGTTGCATTTTAACTACAATATGCTGCAATACGTTACCCATTATATATATAACAGAACCGGGATGAATAGTGGATTGATTTCGGCTGCAATAGCATTTGACAATATGCAACTAGGTTTTACAGGAAAGGTACAAATATGAACATGACAATGAAAACTGCCCAAAAATCGCTAGCCCTTATTTCTCCGTATGCAGCTTCGGTTGTGCCGTTTCGCGGTCGGCTGATAAGGAGTTTATTGGATGATGGGGTGAGAGTATTTGTTCTTGCCCCAGACTGTACAACAGAAACAAGAAATAGCATAGCCGAGCTGGGTGCGGATACAGTTAAATATACGCTGAATCGAACAGGTATCAATCCTTTTGATGATATGTCAACGCTCAAAAGTCTTGCGCTATTTCTTCGTAAGAGAAAACCAGATGTAGTGTTAGCATGCCAAACAAAACCTAATATATACGGGACGATGGCCGCTAAGTTGTTAGGCGAAAGACAAAGGCACAAAGGTAGGGTTTCGGTTTAATGAGGCCTCGAAAGATACTTTATATCATCACTCGTGCAGAACACGGGGGGGCACAGGCACATGTACTGCAGCTGCTTGTCAACCTTAAAGATAGCTACGAAGTCTATCTGGCTGTTGGAGAAGAGGGTTTTTTAACTCGAGAGGCAAGAGCGTTGGGCATCAAAACAAAGATAATTTCCCACCTGGTAAACTCAATGACCTCTCCTGTAAATGATTTTCTTGCAGTCTTAGAAATAAAGCGCTTAATAAATGAACTCGCTCCAGATTTAGTACACGCGCATTCTTCCAAAGCCGGACTTCTAGGTAGGTCAGTAGCGTGGTTGAGCGGCACACCAAGTATTTTTACCGCCCATGGGTGGGCATTCACAGGCGGCGTATCAAGGCGGCGCAAGCTAATAACTATGCCGCTCGAGCGATTCGCGGCAGGCCTAGCGAGAAAGATAATCACGGTTTCACGGTACGACATGGAGCTAGCCACAAAGTATCACGTTGTTCCTAAGCAGAAAATAATCACAATCTGGAATGGCGTCCGCGACAGTAAGTACCGTACCAAGCACGACAATGCCGTACCAAAAATAATAATGGTTGCCCGCTTCTCAAAACCAAAAGACCAAGACACGCTCCTCAAGGCGCTTGCTGGGCTAGCGGATCACAATTGGACCCTTGAATTTGCCGGAGATGGTGAAAGGCTCGGGTTCGTTAAAGGAATTTCGAAACAATTAGGCTTGGGCGATCGCGTGAATTTTCTTGGCGTTAAAGAGCCGGAGGAAATAGAGAAATTAATTTCAACTAGTGATATATTTGTTTTGACTAGCCGTTGGGAAGGGTTGCCACTCACCATCATTGAAGCTATGAGGGCCGGGTTGCCAGTTCTTGCTTCAAACGTAGGAGGAGTGCCCGAAGCGGTAATAGACGGCCGAACAGGCTACCTTGTTGCGCCTGGAAACGTTGAAGAGCTAAGGGTGAAGCTGCGGGAGCTGATAAACAGCCCACTCCAAAGGCAACTTATGGGCAAAATGGGAAGGATGAGGTATGAGAAATATTTTACGGAGAAACAAATGCTGGATAAGACGGTGGAGGTTTATGAAAGCGTTTTTAAACAGGTCTCTAATGCTTGAGGTGCTATTCTGAACGTCGGAGGATGCAGTGACCACGTTGCAGGCGCAAATACCAGTTAGGAAGACTGCCGGATATAAACTGTTGGATCGTGCATGGCATCTACTCGGCCTTCTGGTAATGCTTTTATTGGCTTCGTATATTTCATGGGGTTTTGCGGAATACTGGCCCCCAGCTCAAGCTTGGCCGTTAATTTTACTGGTCTCTCTTGCATACTCAATTTCGTCGGTTATCATTTCGCGCCTCGCGCGTTTTCCAAAAGTGGAAAGACTCGGTGTTATTGTCTTAACGACTAGCCTAGCCTTCCTGTTAGTTATTGCTATTATTGCATTGGATAGGTTATATTATTCTCGCCTTTTCTGGCTTTCTTCGTTTAGTATCAGTATTATCTGGCTAATAATAGGGTCATATATATTTACACCTTCAGCTATCCGTTTAGGATTGGTGCCAGGGCCAATGGCTAGCGAGCTGTGCAAGATAGATTCCGTCAACTGGTATTTGCTACGAAATCCTAGCCTCTCTAATCGACAAGTCGCAGTTCTGGATGGTGTCGTGGTCGATTTGCACCAAGAGCTTTCACGGGAGTGGATTAGGTTTCTTGCCGGCTGCAGTATCCGGGGCATCCCCGTATTTCACGGAGCCGTTATATTCGAATCGCTTACGGGTAAGGTATCTCTAGAGCATCTTTCTTCTGGAGCAAGTACTCTTATAAATCAACCTGGGCTATACCTCACTATCAAGCGGATTATTGACATCATTATGGTAGTAATAAGTGCACCTATAATCGTACCTATACTAATAGTCACTGCTGTATTTATCAAAATGGGTTCACCGGGCCCTGTTTTCTTCTGGCAGGAACGCGTTGGTAAAGGAGGGAAAATATTTAGAATGGTCAAATTAAGATCAATGCGTGTAGATGCTGACAGGGCAGGAGCAAAGTTCGCCAGCAAAGATGACGATAGGATTATCCCTGGTGGTAAGTTAATGAGGAAATTGAGGATTGATGAATTACCACAGTTTTGGAACGTTTTATTAGGTGACATGAGCATAATAGGCCCAAGGCCCGAACAAGTACCGTTTGTAGTGGAATATTCTTCTAAAATTCCATACTATCAATATAGACATCTAGTTAAGCCAGGTATCACAGGTTGGGCTCAGGTCATGCATGGTTATGCCGCTAGCCACGAGGAAGCCGAGGAGAAGCTGGCGTATGATTTGTATTACGTTAAGCACGTATCGGTTTGGTTAGACCTAATCATAGTTTACAAAACAGCAAAAACAATCCTTACAGGCTTTGGGGCTCGCTAACTATCGATATATTGACTCTCAAAACCATAAATAGTGTAATATTGTGAATGTGAGAATACTAGTTACGGGAGGCGCAGGGTTTATAGGCAGCCACATCGTTGACGCGTTATTGCAGAAGGGGGCCGAGGTCGCGATCCTCGATAATTTTTCATCGGGTAAGCGCGAAAACATACCTCCTTCTGTACCGGT
>JALSMT010000081.1 GCA_026987375.1 Thermaceae bacterium
GCTACGCTGCGGCGCTGGCGATAGATCTCGTTAAAAACGGCACCGCTACGGTAAGGCTGACAATAGTAGGGAGCAGGCGACGATGACTTACGGTTTTCACCAGTCGATAGCGGGAAAGCTGGGCGTCACCGGGGCCGTCGTCAAGGCCGAGCGGCTTGGGACCACAGCGCTGCAGATTTTCGTTAAGAGTCCGCGAAGCTGGAAGGCGCGCAAACTAAAGCCCGCTGAAGCAGAGCGATTCAGAGACGAACTTTCTATTTCTGGGATTGCCGAAACGGCCATTCACTCCTCCTATTTGGTCAATCTGGGCGCTGAGGGCGACCTGTGGGAAAAGAGCGTATTCAGCCTAGCCGATGACCTGCAAAAAGCGGCTCTGCTCGGTATCGACTACGTCGTAGTACATCCCGGCAGCGGCGATCCGCAGAAAATAAAAGAAGGCGCCTTGAGAGCTGCCGAACTCTCCCCTAGCGGCGCCAGGTTGCTCTTCGAAAACGTTGCCGGCGGCGGTAACAAGGTTGGCTCGAGCTTTGAAGAATTGCGAGAATTAATAGTGGGTACATCTTTCGGCGTGTGCTTTGATACCTGCCACGCCTTCGCCGCTGGCTACCCGCTCGATACCGAACCCGCTAAAGTTATCGTCGAGCTGAACGACATAATTGGGCCCGATAAGCTGTGTCTGATACACTTCAACGACTCTCAAGGAGCCAGAGGAAGCGCTATAGACCGTCACGCCAACCTAGGCGAAGGCCAGATTGGCCAAGCCCTGAGCAAGCTGCTACAACTTGAGGATTTGCAAGACAAAGCATTTATCATGGAAACGCCTAAAGAGTCAGACGCATACAACCTCAGAACGTTTCGCGAATGGGCAGGTTTTACTCATAGCTCGTAGAAACACATTGGACTTTTGCCCTCGCCAGATAGAACGAACTCTATTTCGTCGCCGCTTTTCAGCTGTCCCGCCCGCCACAAGTCTGCGGGGTGCAGTACGGCTGGCTTGCGATAACCTCCTATTGTGCCTCTATCAGAGAGCAGGAGAATCGGATCCCCTGCTGAGGGCACCTGCACTGCGCCAATAGGAATACCTTCACTGGTAATCTCCCCCCCGGGCACCTTTCCCCCTTGCAATCTCAAGCCCATTCTGTCGGCGTTGCCGACCGTAAAGACGTTTTCTGTAAGTGCGGCAATGGCTTCTTCGCTGGCCTGGGGCCCAGGATATATCCGCAGCCTAACCCTGCCGTTAATACGGCGCAGCGGCGGCATGCGCCACTCTCTTTGCAGCAGCTTTCCGACATTTTTCGCAGAGCGAAGTATATCGCCCTCCCGCAGCTGTCTGCCTATGCCGCCCGTCAAGTCCGGGCTCGAGCTTCCCATGAAGCGCGCGACAGCAAAACCGCCTGGAATGGCGATGTAAGTCCGCGCTCCGTCACCCACGCCTTTGAAACGCAACGTCTCACCGGCAGTTAGGTGGTATACGCGGGCCTCGTTACCCCCGCTAATCGTTGGCCCATAACCCGCCACCGCCAGCGCCGTATCCCTCAGTACACGCAACTCCGGCCCCAGCAGGTTGACTTCCAGCGCAACGGCGCCGCCGTCATTACCCAGCAAGCGATTGGCGACGGTAAAAGAATACCTATCAAGGGGTCCGCTCCTTGCCAGCCCGTAACGACCCAGGCCGAACCTCCCCTCATCTACAGGAATTGTCAGTAAGCCCGGCTCCAAAACCTCAAAAAGCTGCTCGCCCTCCTTGGCTAGCAGTTCGACGCGTTGCGGCGGAGCAGGAACTTCACCCTCAGCAGCTACAAAGCGAACGCTGTCGCCCGCTTGCAGCAGAAATGGCTCCGCCCTGAAGGGGTCGTAAACTCTCTTTAATGACCTGCCCAACAAGTGCCAGCCGCCGGGCGTAGCCTGAGGGTATATGCCGGTCTGCACGCCCGCCATGGCCACTGAAAGCGCCGGTATCTTCAACCTTGGTGATTTTCTCCTAGGCAAGCGCAGTTTTCGAGGCACTTCGGCCATAAAAGGGAATCCGGGTGTAAAACCAACGGCATAAACCCGGTATGTCGGCTCTGAGTGTAGCCTGACGACTTCTTCTATGCTCAACCCGGTTCTGGCTGATATTTCAGGCAGATCTAAACCATCGTATTTAACAGGGACGACCACCGCCCGCGCCGGCGGCAGCTCTCCACCGCGCATATTAATGCCATTCAAGCAGTTAGCAACCGCACGGCAACTCACGGCTTCGTCATCAAACTCCAGCAGCAGCTTGTTGTACGAAGGTATCCAGTCAATGAGCCACGGCGGAGGCGATTTTTGCAGCCCGCGCGAAAGCCGCCATACTTTCTCTCCCGTAGGCGGTGAGATATCGTCTCCTAGCGAGACATACATGTACGCGCTCATGTCCCTCTGCTAATATGCCGCAATTTCAATACCCGCTTTAGTCAGTGCATTTCTAATAGCCTTTGCGATTTCTACCGCTTCGGGGTTGTCGCCGTGAACGCAAAGCGTCTCCGCTACTACCGCCACTTCCCCGCCGTCGAGAGCAGGTATCTTGCCCTCAGCGACCATCATGACCGCGCGCTCGGCGGCCTTGGCGGGGTCACGTATAAGCGAGCCTTTCATGCTGCGCGGCGATAGTTTGCCATCCGAGAGGTAAGCCCTGTCAGGGAAGGCCTCCCTAACGTACTTAACACCCACCTCTTTAGCGGCCGCTTCCATGGTGGTTCCTGCGAGTAGTACTAACGGTACATTTTCATCGTAGTCTTTGACGGCGCTGGCCACCGCTACCGCCGTTTCGTGGTTCCTTACCATTTGCAAGTACAAAGCCCCGTGCGGCTTGACGTGGTGCAAAGCCATGCCCTCCAGCTTCAGAAAAGCGCTCAGTGCTCCAATTTGATATAGTACGTCGCTATACGCTTGGTCCGGCGTGATTGCTATGTCCCGCCTGCCAAAGCCAACCTTGTCAGGGAAACCGGGGTGCGCTCCTACCGCAACGCCATTCTCTTTCGCAAGTCTCACCGAACGCAACATCGTCATGGGGTCGCCAGCATGAAAGCCCGCGGCCAAATTAACCGAGCTAAGTACTGGGTAGAGACTTTCATCCGCTCCCATCTTCCACTTGCCGAACGATTCTCCCGCATCAGCGTTTAGATCGATCCTTTTCATCTCATCCTCCAACCTGATACTAACGCCTATCTTTACGACGTCCATATCTTAATTCTGTTTATAATCATGCCATTTATGACGCCGGCCCGCATATATAATTGCTTTGGGTAGTTTGCTTACTCAAGGAGGAGGAAGTATGAAGAAAATAGCGAGTGTATTAATGGCGGTTCTGATGATAGCGGGTCTTGGCATGGCTAAGACCAAATGGGACATGCACGTAGCCTGGCCAATGGGTAACTTCCACACCAAAGGCGTTATCAAATTCGCCGATTTGGTGGCCAAGAAAACCGGCGGGGACCTATCGATAGTCGTTCACCCCGGCGGCGCTCTTGGTTTCAAAGGGCAGGAGGTCCTCGGTGCGGTGCGCAGCGGCACGCTTCCTATCGCCGAACTCTTCATGGGCAACGCTAGGGGCGACGATCCGATTTTCGGCCTTACCTCAGTACCGCTCCTCGTCAAGGACTACGACGAGGCCTGGAAACTGTACCAGATAGCCAAGCCCTACTACGAAGCCGCCCTGGAAAAGCAAAACGCCAAGCTGCTTTACGCCGTCCCCTGGCCCCCGAGCGGCATCTACACCAAGAAGATGCTCAAGAGCGCAGCCGACTTCCACGGCCTCAAGATTCGCACTTACGACTCTAACTCTGCTGAGTTCGTTACACTGCTCGGTGGACAGGGCATCGCCATACCTTTCAGCGAGCTTTACACCGCTCTCTCGACCGGTTTGGTCAATGGTGTGCTAACCTCCACCCAAACTGGCGTTGACGCCAAGCTATGGGAAGTCACCAACTACTTCCACCGTATTAACTACGCCTTCCCGCTAAACATGGTCTTCGTCAATAAAAAAGCCTTTGACTCGCTTCCTGCTGACGAGCAAAAAGCTATCCTCGACGCAGCCGCCGAAGTAGAAGCCTACCAGTGGAAGGAGTCGCACAAGGCTGACCTTGCTTCTTCAATCGCCCTAAAGAATCATGGAATGCAGGTCGTTAGCAACATCACTCCCCAGCTGCAAAAGGCCATGGAGGACGCCGCCCAGAAGATCCTGGCCAAGTGGGTCAAAGAAGCCGGGCCCGATGCCCAAAAAGTCCTGGACGCCTTCCGGGGCAAGTAAGGAGAATAATGCGGTCCATAATCAGGGCCGCGGAACGCCTGGCCACCCTGGGAGGATGGGTGGCCGGGCTTCTGCTTCTGGCCACTACAGCACTAATTCTGTTTGAGATAACTATTCGGGAGCTTTTCGGCCTGAGCACCCAGATAGTGGAAGAGTACTCAGGGTACTTTATGGCCGCCATGGTCTATCTAGCGGCGGCCTACACCCTAAATCACGCCGAGCATATAAGGGTCGGCCTCCTGCGAGAACGGCTTACGCCAGAATGGCAGCGCCTGCTTGACATTTTGGCGGGGCTGATAGGGATCGTCTTTTCCGCTATGCTCAGCTGGGCGCTATGGTCGCAGACTCATGACGCCTGGGTCTATAAGACGCACAGCTTCATGCCTTCGAGAACCTTGCTCGTTTATCCTTACAGCGCAGCCTTCGCCGGCTCATTAATTCTGTTCTTGAGTTTTATATCTTTCACGCTCAAGAGATACCTGGGGGATGATGAATAGTGGATCCGCTTCTAGTAGTCGTCATCTTATTAGGCGTACTCTTTCTCTTGCTGGGCTTGAGCGTCTGGGTCTTCGTTTCGCTTTTCTCGGTGGCCCTCATTTCGATCGCGATGTTCACTTCCACGCCGCCGCTGCGGATACTGGGTAATATAGCTTGGAACTCTTCAGATTCATGGGCCTTAGTCGCGCTGCCTCTATTCATCTTCATGGGCGAGTTACTGCTCAGAACGAAAATTTCGGAAAGAATGTTCGATGGCCTCTCCCCCTGGCTTTCATGGTTGCCAGGGAGACTGCTGCATACAAACGTTGTTGCAAGTACTATTTTTGCCGCCGTTTCCGGCTCTTCGGCGGCAACCGCGGCTACGATCGGCAAAATCAATATCCCCGAGCTCAGAAAACGCGGCTATGACGACGACCTGATACTAGGTTCGCTGGCCGGCGCGGGCACCCTGGGGTTCTTGATTCCGCCGTCGCTGGTGATGATTATTTACGGCGTCTTGGCCCAGGTGTCTATTGGTAAGTTGTTTATCGCCGGCGTCATACCTGGCCTTTTGCTCTCAGGGGGCTTTATGCTTTACCTTGTCTACGCGGGTATCCGCTGGCCGGAAAAAGCTCCAGCCGGGGACGTTTACACCTGGTCTGACCGCTTTGTTGGGGCGCTAAACCTTTTGCCCGTTACGCTCTTAATCCTTATGGTATTGGGCAGTATCTACATTGGTTTTGCAACCCCCACCGAGTCCGCCGCAATCGGAGTATTTGGTTCTTTGCTGCTGGCGCTGGCCTACCGCACCTTGACGCCGAGCAGCTTTAAAGAGGCCGTACTGGGTACGGTCAGGACTACCAGCATGATAGGGATGATAATCGCCGGCGCGTCATTGCTTTCTACCGCCATGGGGTTCATGGGTATTCCCGCGGCGCTCGCCAGCTGGATCGCCACCTTGGGGCTTTCCAAATATCTCCTAGTCGTTGTCATAGCTGCTTTTTACATCATCCTGGGCTTTTTTCTTGACGGCATCAGCATGATTGTCATCACCCTTCCCATTACTCTGCCATTAATTACGCAGGCCGGCTTTAGCCCTTTGTGGTTCGGCATATTTTTGGTGTTGATGGTCGAGGCGGCGCAGATAACTCCTCCAGTCGGCTTCAACCTCTTCGTTATTCAAGGTGTCGCCGGGGCGCCAATCCTGAAAGTGGCAAGGGCCGCATTCCCCTTCTTCGCGATCCTGATGGGATTGGCGGCTATACTTACCGTGTGGCCGCAAATTGTGCTAATACTACCCACGCTGATGCGCGGCTGAGCGGAGGCAATACATGATCATCGAATCTGCAGAAGTAATCGTTGTTGAGCTTCCCCTTAGGTTCCGCTTCGAGACCTCGTTTGGGGAGCAGACCAAGAGAATCGTGCCGCTACTCGTCCTTCGCTCGCAGGGCTTGGAAGGCTACTCGGAAGGCGTAATGACGCCGATACCCAGGTATCGCGAAGAGACTGTAGCGGGCGCGCTAGACCTGCTGCAAAATTACCTGCTGCCGGCTCTGGTCGAGAGCAACCTTGACGCTCCATCCCAGGTAGAAAAGTTGTTGGCGCCATACCGCGGCAATAACATGGCCAAAGCCATGGTGGAGATGGCCTTTTGGGATCTCTGGGCGAAAGCTCTCGGCGTTCCCCTGTCTCGGCTACTAGGCGGAGTGCGTCATGAAATACCCGTAGGCGTCTCGATCGGCGTTCAAAAGACCATTGACGAGACCCTTGAGCAAATATCGAAAAATCTCGATGCGGGTTACCGCCGCATAAAACTGAAGATAAAACCAGGTTGGGACGTGCAGCTGATCAAACAGGTGCGGGAGGCATTTCCCGACGCGCACCTCACCGTCGACGCAAATTCTTCTTACCGGCTCGCAGACGCCCGCTCGCTGGCCCTGCTCGACGAGTACGCCTTGGACTACATAGAGCAGCCACTGCGGTTCGACGACATACTTGACCATGCTAAATTACAAAGTCAACTCGAAACGCCAATTTGCCTGGACGAATCAATAACAAGCGCCAAGTCGGCCAGACAGGCGGCGCAAATTGACGCGGCGCGCGTAATCAACGTCAAGGTGGCGCGTCTAGGCGGACACGGTGAAGCCAAAAGGGTGCACGATATAGCCTGGTCCTTCGATATACCCGTCTGGATGGGGGGCATGCTCGAGACGGGCATTGGTCGTGCTCACAACATTCACGCCGCCACCCTGCCCAACTACGTTTTACCTGGCGACACCAGTTCCGCCAGTCGTTATTGGAGCAGCGACGTCATTAACGAACCGCTCGAGGCAGAGAATGGCCTAATGCCCGTTCCGCAGGGACCTGGCATCGGCGTGACCCTCAATCGGCACTTTTTAAACACCGTTCGCATAGGCGGCTTTACAGTCTGACTGCTTCGGCGTAGTACCCCCTTTCTCCATGAGCAATTCTGCCCAGCGGATTGAGGGGGTCGTGCGGCGTAATTAGTAGAGCCCCCTTCTCCAGCCAGCGCTGGTAGTGCTCTTTTCGCGCCTCTAAAGTCGTCACTGGGTACAAATCGTAAGCCATTATGTATGGCAGCGGTACGTGCTCGAGCGTGGGCACCATGTCCGCAGTGTAGACAGCAGTCTGGCCTTCTGATTCGATTACGACCCCCTGCTGGCCGAGGGTATGGCCAGGTAGCGGTAGCAGCTTTACTCCCTCGGCAATCTCTGCTTCTCCTTCTATCTCAACGAATAAGCCAGCCTCGGCAATCGGCGCGATATTTTCTGGCAGGTAGCTGGCTTTATTCCTCTCATGGGGGTGCTGGGCGTCGTATAGTTCTTGTTTCTGCACTAGGTACTGGGCATTAGTGAACATGGGCACTATACTACCATCTCGTGATATAGTGTTCATACCGGCGTGATCAAAGTGCAGGTGAGTGTTGACAACTACATCTATGTCCTTCGGCTCTAGGCCTAGCTCCGCCAACTGGCTGAGCATTTTGCCTGCGGCGGTAATGCCGTATATCTTGCGGTGTTTTTCTCCCTGCTTGTCGTCCATCCCGGTTTCCACGAGGATCCATTTGCCGTCCGCCCTGAGCAGCATTGGGCGCACCAACAAAGGTATTCTGTTCATTTCATCGGCATCGCTCAGCCTGCGCCAGATCACCTTCGGCACCACCCCGAACATGGCGCCGCCGTCTAGCCTGAAAGACGCGTCTTCGAGGAGGTAGACGTCGATTTTGCCGACCCTTAAGTAATTCATGGCCTCATCTTACTTTTGCCGCAGTGGCGATCTCTTCTAGCAGGGCTTCCGGGTCGCCTCCTCTGGCTATTTCTTTTAGTAACGCCGAACCTACCACCACACCGTCTGCCTGGCGCGCCGCCTGCGCCGCTGTTTCCGCGCTTGATACGCCAAAGCCAATCGCTACCGGCAGGTCGCTGACGCGCCTAATCGCCGCGACTAAACCGCTGAGGTCTGGTAGCCGCCGACGGGCGCCGGTAACGCCGGTGACGCTGACCAAATATATGAAGCCGCTGGTATAGGAAGTTACCGTTCGTATGCGCTCGTCGTTAGAGGTGGGCGCGATGAGAAAAACGGTATCAAGCCCCGTACTCCTGGCCTCGGAAACGAGAGCGGCGTCTTGGTCGGGAGGCAGGTCTGGTAAAATGACGCCGTTTACGCCGGCTTTTGCTAAAGCCCCAAAGAAATCCTGCGGACCCACCGATATCACGGGATTGATGTACGTCATCACCAACAAGGGTTTGTCGGTTTCTTGGCGCAGCTCCCTTATGAGGGAAAGCGTCTTTGCAAAGTTCATGCCGTTTTGCAGCGCCTTTTCCCCTGCTTTCTGAATGGTGGGGCCGTCGCCCAAGGGGTCAGAAAATGGTATTCCTACTTCCATCATGTCCGCGTGCCGCAAAAGATTTTTAGCAATCTGCAGGTAACTTTCGGGTGAGGGATAACCTGCAGTCAGGTAGGGGATAATCGCAGCGCGGCCTTCTCCTTTGGCTTGCGCAAAAGCCTCGGCAATGCTAATCATTTTGTTCGCCCCCCAACAGCCTCATAACCTCTACTACATCCTTGTCGCCGCGCCCTGAAAGGTTGATAACGACGATCTCGTTATTGGGCATCTCTGGAACGACCTTGGCGGCGTAGGCTATAGCGTGCGCGGACTCGAGCGCCGGGATTATCCCCTCTGCCTTGCTCAAGAGCTGAAAGGCCTGCAGCGCTTCTTCGTCCGTTACGTTGTGATATTCGGCTATACCCTCGTCGGCAAAATAACTGTGCTCGGGCCCAACTCCCGGATAGTCCAAACCGGCGGACACCGAGTGAGCCGGCTGTATCTGGCCGTTCTCGTCATAGAGAAGATACATGAAAGAACCGTGCAGCACCCCTTTCTTGCCCGCGCCAATGCTGGCTGCGTGCCTCCCCGTATGTAAACCTTCACCGCCGGCCTCCACACCGATCAAGCGCGGCCTTTGCTGCGGCGGCAGGTAGGCGAACTCCGCAAAAGCGCCGATGGCGTTAGAGCCGCCGCCCACGCAGGCGATTATCGTGTCCGGCCTGCTCTTGCCTTCCGCTTCCTGCAGCTGCGCCGCTATCTCCTTGCCGATCACGCTCTGCAAATCGCGCACCATCATGGGGTAAGGGTGCGGCCCCACTACCGAGCCGAGTATATAGAAAGTGTCTTTTACGTTAGTCACCCAATCTCTGATGGCCTCGTTGGTGGCGTCTTTGAGGGTTTTCGTACCGCTATCTACCGTGCGCACCTCTGCACCCAATAGCTTCATCCGAAAGACGTTTAGCGCCTGCCTGCGCACGTCTTCGGCGCCCATGTAAATGACCGCCTGCAGGCCGAAGAGCGCCGCGGCCGTAGCTACGCTGACGCCGTGCTGGCCCGCGCCTGTTTCGGCTATTACCCTTTTTTTGCCCATGCGCTTGGCGATTAGGGCCTGGCCTAAGGTGTTATTTATCTTATGCGCGCCGGTGTGGTTGAGGTCTTCTCTCTTCAAATAGACCTTGGCGCCGCCCCACAGCTTGCTCAGGTTGGCCGCAAAATACAAGGGGCTGGGCCTGCCGGCGTAGTGGCGCAGGTAATACTCGAGCTCGCTCAAGAACCCCTCGTCTTTTTTGAGGGCCTCATACGTTTTTGTTAGCTGCTGGAGCGCAGGTATCAGTGTTTCCGGTACGTACCTGCCGCCGTATTTTCCAAATCTTCCTTTGGCGTCTGGTGTCGGGTAATTGGGCAAGTTCATGCCTTACTGGCTCCTTTCTCTGCGTGTCCTTTTAGTTTTTGCGGATGATTTCGCTCTTTTGCTGCTTCACCAAAAGCGCTGGTGTCGTATTTTGAAGGCTCTGGGCGTTCTGACGCGCATGGTTGTACAAAGAATATCGCTAGACGCCCGCGCCGGTCAAGTTGTTGTAGCCTATTCTCGTGGAGTTTAGCGGGGCGGTACTGGCCGGTGGGCGCTCGAAACGCTTTGGAGTGGATAAAGCGCTATATATTTGGCGCGGTAAAGAGCTCATGCGCCACGTTCTCACCAGCCTGATCGAGTCGGACGACACTTTCATCGTCAGCAACAGAAATTACCCACAGTTCAACGTTCCGGTTCATCGTGACAAAATTCGCGGCGGCGATTCTTTGAGCGGCATCCACAGCGCGCTCAGTTATGCAAAGCACGACGTGGTCGCCGTTGCGGCTTGCGACCTACCCAATCTAAAACCGGAGTACTGGAGGTTTTTGATGGAATATGCCTCCGGCTATCAGGCGGTTGTAGCTCTCGGTCCCGACAATTGGATAGAGCCGCTGGCTGCCCTTTACCACAAGAGCCTTGAGCCGCTAGCGAAGTTGCAGTTGCAATCCGGCGACTACTTTTTGAAGAGGTTCGTGGAGATTGCCGAAGCGCGCATCATACCCTGGTCCGAGGTGGAAAGGCGCTTTGGCTCAGATATTTTTCTCAACGCCAACCGCATCGACGACCTCACGGGCGGTTGACGCCAGCAGTCGACCCGGTGAGGTATTTATCCGGTAGCCCAGCTTGCGAACATAAGTACACACGGTAACGCCGTACTTCTCGGCGGCGGAGACCCCTTTTTGGGTTGCTCCGGTGCGGCTGGAAATCAAAACAGCCCCCATAGCAGCCGCCTTGTGAGACATTTCTTCTGATATTCTGCCCGATACAGCCAGGAGAAACGGGGGCCGCCAGTCTTCCAGCAGAATTTTCCCGGCTAGTTTATCAATGGTGTTGTGCCGCCCTATGTCTTCTGAAAGGTGCAGCATGCGGCCATTTATGTCGAAGAGCGCCGCACCGTGAATGCCGCGCGTGCGCGCGTACTGCAGCGCACCCTGACGCAGTTTGTCTTGTATGGCTATAGGCAGGTCTGCCGCAATAGTGACAAAAGGCAGCTCTGCAACCTGGCGCTCACCGTAAACGATACCCATCCCGCAACTGCTGGTTCTCAAAGGAACGCCGCGGCCGGCCGAAGCCGCTATATCAATTTCCAATACGTTATCTTTGCGCTGCAACCAGCGCACCTGCTCAATATGATCGAAGGTTCCGCCCAGCCACAAGAACCCCAATCCCAGCTCTACTTCTTCACCGGGCGAGTGCGCCAGACGCAGCATCGGCTTGCCGTTTACGATAAGCGTCAGCTCGGCCTCTTGCGGTAACTCGAACTTTTGCTCTTGAAATCGGCCCTTGCGGTAGACGTACATTACTCTTCTACTGCTCCGCTCTCCAAAAGAAAAGTCATCTCTATCGCCGCGGCACGCAGTTTTGGCAGGTCGAGCTTACCCGCCTCTCTGAGATCGGCGGTTGGCAAGGCTCTGCCACAACTCTTGCAGTGGTAGAGACGGTAACCCTGCTCGTAGGGGTAGTAGACGAGGTTCTTGGCGTCCTTTTCGCCACACCAGGGGCACAGTATCCGCGGTATACCCCACTCGCTGTCGCAAATTGCGCATACGGCGTGCCTAAAGCCGTCTTGGTCAATGTAGGCGACGTCTATCTGGGCGCCGCAATTAGGGCATTCGGCCGTTTCGGGACCGTCTTGCAGTTTTTGCCCTTGCGACTTCCAGTAACGCCTCAGGGTGTGTTTTATGGCGAAGTCAAGCAGCTCGTCTTGTTCGCCATTTCCGTCTGCGTCCAGATAACCGTCCAGCCACGTATTTGCGCTTTTGCTCGCTCCGTCTTTTATTAGCTGCACGCGAGCAGCCCATTCGGGCTGCTCGCGTGCTATCACCTCGAGCACTTCAAGTAAACTCTCGGAGAAGTCGGGATACTCGCTACCGTCGCCTCTATTGACGGCGGGCAGTTCCTCCAGGCGGCGTAAAAGGCTCTCTAGCTCAAAGTGATTCACGTTCGGCTCCCAGTCTAAAAGCGCATTACGTCTACCTGGCCCGCGTAGACGATAAAGTATCGTAACAAGAACCCGCCTAGCAAGACCAGCAGCGCTGCCAGCGCCAGCGCCTTCTTCTGGGCTTCCATGTAAAGCGGTATCAAAACGCCCACGACGACGAAGCCCCAAAAGGCCCAGGCCAGGTTTCCGGAAATTGCTGCGGTAATGGCGTCTTTGGCACCTGAGTAGGTCCAGATCATGTGAGCCGCGACCAACAGTATTTCGATTACGGCGAAGGCGAAAGACAGCTTGGCGAGTTTTTCACTGTGGCTGCCGAAGAGAACCAACAAAGCCGACCCGGTAGTGTAAGCCGACGCCAGGAAGATCCAGGGCAGCAAGGGGCTGCCGCTCCAGAAGGGTCGGGCTGTGGCCATTAGCAAGACTCCGGTATAGCCGACCACTAGCAGTACTAATATCGCAGTGGTCCAGACCAGCCAGTCAGGCCATTCTTTCGAGATTATCAGCCAGAAGAGTCCGATTCCCGAAAGAGCAAGCACGACCGAGCCTAGCCACATGACAGAAACAGGGTGTATCCCCGCCAGCAAGTGCCAGAACCTCATCGGTTCGCCAAGGTCGGCGATGAGCAATAGAGCGCCGGCGACGATTCCTATGAGCGCCAGCCAGGCGCCTAGCACCTTGGTACCGCGGTCTTTGAGGCTGAGCGAAATGAGGAAAGCGCCACCCCCCATTGCCGCCAGCCAGAAGTACAAAGCGATGTATATACCCCACGCGCCGCCTTTCATTACGACCCACCTCCCACTTCTTCGCGGCGATCGGAAAGCCACTTAACGCCGGCAAAGCCAAGAACGGCGGCGGCGATGCCGGCAGAAAGCCAGCCGGTGGCGACCTTGCTGGATTCTTTGCTCAGGCCGACCGGTAGACCGTACGTGCTGGGGTGCTTGAGCAGGACGTATAGCACGTGCGTGCCGCCCATCTCGTTGAGGCCGTAGATGTTGGCGTCTTTGTAGCCCGCGGCCTTCAGGCTTTGCAAGCGCTCTTCGGCCGCCTTTTTCATCTCGGCGTAGGTGCCGGAATGAAGCGCGCCAGTCGGGCACGACTTGACACAGGCAGGCTCGAGCCCGTTAGAAACACGGTCGTAACAGAGGGTGCACTTTTGCACAACTCCCATCTGCTCGCTAAAGTGTATAGCGTCGTAAGGACAGGCCTGAACACAGTTGCGGCATCCGATGCACCAATCTTGATCAACGGTTACTATTCCACCCTCGCGGTAGTTGACCGCACCGGTAGGACAAGACTCGACGCAGGCCGCGCTGCTGCAGTGCATGCAGGCGTCGCGGGTGAAGTCCCAAAAAACCTCATTGTTGAGCATGCCGTCGGTGAACTTCATCCGCAGCCAAGTCTCAGAGGAAAGCGACGGCGGATTCTCGTAACTCCCCCAGTTCTCCGTTGCCTCCCCGGGCAGGTCGTTCCACTGCTTACAGGCGACCTGGCACGCCCTGCAGCCGGTGCAGTGGGAGGCGTCAAAGAGAATCGCATAATCATTTGCTTTTGGCATTCACAGCCTCCTTCCTAACCCTTGAAGTTCAGGTCCAACTTCTTGGGCGGCTTGTTTAGTTTCTTCAGCCTCACCAGCATGGCTTTAGTCTCGGGAATGAAGCAGTTGGGGTCGTGAACGCTCGGCGTCAAGGCGTTGCCGGCCGACTCGGGTCTGGCTCCGCCGCCCATGTAACCCCAGTGCCAGGGAATGCCCACCTGGTGAACCTCGCGGGCGCCCTTTTCGTCCTCAATCTTCAGCGGCTGGATACGCGGCGTAACTATTGCCACCGCCTGCACCGCGCCCCGCGCAGACTCCACCTGCACCCACTCACCGTTCTTGATGCCCAGCTGCTTGGCGAGCTGCGTGCCTATCTCGACAAAGGGATCGGGTTGCAACTCCAGCAACCAGGGTACGTTTCTGCTCATCATTCCGGTGTGCCAGTGTTCGGTAAGGCGATACGTAGTAGCGATGTAGGGGAAGTCTTTGGGATCGCCGTAAACGTCCAGGTCTTTGAAGTGCCACACCTTACAGACCGGATCATTTTGCTGCCCAAAGGGGTTGACGACTGCGGACTCCCAGGGCTCGTAGTGCTCGGGGAAGGGGCCGTCTTTGAGGCTTAGCGAGAATATGTGCCCCAAGCCGTCGGACTTCATGATGAACGGCAACACAGTACCGGGTTTCCAGCCGCCATCGGGCACGTCGCCTTCCCACTTCTCGCTGCTATCATTCCAGCGGATTACCCAGCGCTTTTCATCGCGCGGCTGACCGCTGTCAAACCATACCGAGGCGCGGTTATAGCGAATACGGCGGTTAACCGGCCAGCACCAAGCCCAGTTGGGGTAAATGCCGATGTGCGCGGGGTGGTCTGTTTTAGAGTCGCGCCGCGCCATCATGTTGCCCTTCTCGGTCCAAGAACCGGCGTACAGCCAGTTACCCGAAGCGGTCGTGCCGTCGTCCTTTAGCTTGGTAAAGCTGGCGACCTGCTTGCCCGTAGTCAGTTCGTAGCCGTTTATCTCTTTTGCCCATTCCTCAGATTGTTTTTCGGAGTACTTGGGCCAGGAGAGGTTCACTATCGGCTCGGGATACTCGCCGCCCTGAGAGTAAAGGCTCTTCAGCTCTTCAACCAGCTTGGTGAAAAAGTACATCTCGTCCACGGTGCCGTCGGGCGCCTCAGCCGCCTTCTCGTACCACTGCGCCCAGAGGCCGGTATTGGTAATGGAACCGGTCTTCTCGGCCCACACTGGTGTTGGAATGAAGAATACCTCGGTCTTGACGTCCGCGGGTTTTACCCCGGGACGCTTCCAGTGCGCCGCCGTTTCGGTTTCGAAGGGGTCTACCACGACAAGCCAGTCGAGGCTGTCCAGCGCCTTGCGGGCCATGTTGACGTTCGCGGCGCTCATGGCCGGGTTTTGACCAACGGATATGAGACCCTTGAGAACACCCGAGAGAGCCGCGTGCAGGAGGGCGTGGTGCGAGTAGTCGCTTGACTTATCGGGCTTGCCGCTGTCGTGCGGCCCCAGCTTAGCAAGGTACTGGTAGCTTATCTGCGGGTCTATGGTGGGCCACCATGCTTTTAGCTGGCTGATAAAGTACTTGGGCAGGTTTTGCCACCAGTTGGGCGCGTTCTCCAAAAGTTTCCTGGGCGTCTTAGCCTTCAGGTAGGCGTCCAGCGTGGCGAACTCGCGATGCGGCACCGGCATGTAGCCGGGGAGGATGTGATAAAGCAGAGCGTGGTCGGTCGAACCCTGCACGTTAGAGTGACCGCGCAAGGCGTTGACGCCGCCGCCCGCCTTACCGATGTTGCCGAGCAAGAGCTGCACCACCGCGTAAGAGCGGATGTGCTGCGTGCCGTAGGAGTGCTGCGTGGCGCCCATTGCGTAGGTGATCGTACCTACGCGGTCAGCTTTACCGGTCGAGCCGTAAATATCGTATATTTGCTTGAGCTTGGCCTCGGGAATGCCGGTAATCTTGCTGACCATGGGGATGGTGTAACGGCTGTAATGCCGCTTGAGCAGCTGGAAGACCGAGTGCGGGTCCGACATTGTCATGTCGCGCTTGGCGTAGCCGTCTTCGCCAAACTGATACTTCCAGGTGCTACGGTCATAAACGCCCTTTTCGTTGGGGTTGTCGGGCGTAGGGTTGTAACCGCTAAAGAGGCCGTCGAGATCGGTAGCCGTCTTGAAGTCCGGGTCTACCAGCAGCGTGGCGTTAGTGTAGTTCTTTACGTAGTACTCATCGTAGAGGTTGTTCTCCAGGATGTAGTTGATCATCCCGCCCATGAAGGCGATGTCGGTGCCCACGCGTATCTGAGCGAAAATGTCAGCACGCGAAGCGCTGCGGTTGAAGCGCGGGTCTACCACGATTACCTTAGCGCCCTTGTCTTTGGCTGCCATGATCCACTTGAAGGTGAGCGGATGCTGCTCGGCTGGGTTGCCGCCCTCAACGATGATGACATCGGCGTTTTTGAAGTCGATAGGGTGGTTGGTCATGGCCCCGCGGCCAAAGCTCTCGCCTAGAGCCGGCACTGTAGAAGAGTGACAGATGCGCGCCTGGTGCTCGATGTAGGAAAGGCCTATGGCGCGGGCGAATTTTATAAACATGTAACACTCTTCGTTGCCGTTCGAACTGCCCCCCAAAAAGCCGATGGCCTCGGTACGATTTACCACGTAGCCGTCTTGGTCCTGCTTGATCCAGTATTTGTCGCGGGTGTCTTTTATCCTCTTGGCGATCTCTTTGATCATCCAATCAACGGGTTTTTCCTCCCATTTATCTGAACCGGGCGCTCGGTAGAGAGACTTGGTCATACGGTAAGGGCTCTCTACGAAGCCTCGGGCGGCCTCACCCTTGCTACAGAGCTTACCCCTGTTGATGGGGTGGTCCGGGTCGCCTTCCAGGTTTACCAGTTTGCCGCCTTGAGCAGCCGCTATCATGCCGCAGCCCGTAGCGCAGTACGGACAGATGATGGGGTGCTCGCCCACCGGCTTGTGAAGCTTTTTCTTGCCGGACGGTTGCGCTTGACCGCGCAGAAAGAACACGCCGCTGGCCGCTCCGCCTATCTTGAGCAGATCACGTCTTGTAAGCACGTTATCGCCCCCTTTCTACCGCGATGCCGGTAGCGTGATAAGTGCGACATCCACGGTCTATATGATTATACACCTATAATTCGTACCGTTATTACGTACTTGCCCTCAACAACTCGTTTTGCGGTCTTTGGAGGAATTAGCTTTAGCGAGTAAAACCGCCGGCTTAGCCGGCGGTTTGCTGGTGGAGCCGAGCGGATTCGAACCGCTGACCCCCTGCTTGCAAGGCAGGTGCTCTCCCTCTGAGCTACGGCCCCATAGGCACCTAGAGCATTCTAGAAGGACGGCGCGCCGGCGTCAAACGACTATGTCATGGCGGCGACATTCCCTATGCCGTCTCCACTCGTCAAATTGTTTGATCCACCGGTGACAATCCCTCGTTTTGGCTGGCGCGGCTTGAATATTACAGCACTAATTCTACGTCTCACTCTGTCGCAGACATTGTTTGTCGTTCCCTTTAGGGCTTGTCGCCTCTAGCAACGTCTGTAGGCGCTATCATAGGCCTTCCCTTATAGGCCTCGAACCTCTATAATCGTTAAGGCGTGTTTCGCGTCTATCTTCTGGCAGGGAGGCGTCCGGAAGAATAATGACGCAAAGCAAAGCCTAACGCCCACCTCAACGCCTCCCGAAAGAGGGAGAAATGGCATGTAACATCAGCATAAAAGAGTTGTTGGAAGCAGGCGTGCACTTCGGCCACGAAACAAAGCGCTGGAACCCTAAAATGAAGAGGTTCATCTACGCCGAGCGTAACGGAATCTTCATCATTGATTTGCAGAAGACTCTGGCCGAGATGCAGAAGGCTTGCGCTTACACGGAAGAAGTCGCCGCTCGCGGAGGAGTAATCCTCTACGTCGGCACCAAAAAGCAAGCGCAAGAAATCATTCAGATTGAAGCCGACCGCGTAGGAATGCCCTACGTCAATCAGCGCTGGCTAGGCGGCATGCTGACAAACTTTAAGACAATCAGCGCCCGCGTCAAAAGACTTGAAGAGCTAGAGAAGCTTTTCGAGTCGAGCGATATCAACGAGCGCCCCAAAAAGGAGCAGGTGCGCTTACAGCACGAGCTGGATAGGTTGCGTAAATATCTGGGCGGTTTCCGACGCCTCTCACGTCTACCCGACGCTCTTTTTGTAATCGACCCCACCAAAGAGGCCATTGCCGTGGCGGAAGCCCGTAAGCTGGGAATTCCGATTATCGCCCTGGCCGACACCGATAGCGACCCCGATTTGATTGACAGCATCATCCCCGGAAACGACGACGCGATACGCTCTATCCAGCTTGTTTCGAGCCGCCTGACCGATGTTGTCATAGAGGCGCGCGGTGGCAATCAGGAGGAAGCTGCGGAACCGCAGGAAGCCCAAGAAGCCGCCGCTGAATCCGAGGAGGAGAAAGAATGAGTCAGATTGAGCTAATCAAAAAACTGCGCAGCGCCACCGGCGCCGGCATGATGGACGTCAAGAAGGCGCTCGAAGAGGCCAACTGGGACGCCGACGCGGCCATCAAGATCTTGCGGGAAAAGGGGGCCGTCAAAGCGGCTAAAAAGTCTGAGCGCGAGGCGAGGGACGGCATAGTTACCTCTTATATTCATCACAACAAGCGCGTCGGCGTTCTGGTTGAGCTGAACTGTGAGACGGATTTCGTCGCACGCACCGAGGATTTCCAGCAACTAGGCAAAGACATTTCCATGCACATCGCCATGGCCGCCCCTAAATACGTCAGCGCTGATGAGGTTCCCGCCGATGAGCTAGAGCGCGAAAAAGAAATTTACCTGCAGGCCGCCCTTAACGAAGGGAAACCGGCAAACATCGCCCAGAAAATTGCCGAGGGGCGCATCAAGAAGTACCTTCAGGAAGTCGTGCTGCTCGAGCAGCCCTTCGTCAAGGACGACAAGCTAACCGTAGCCGAACTGATTCAACAGGCTATCGGCAAAATTGGCGAAAACATTGTGATAAGGCGCTTTTGCCGCTTCGAGCTAGGCTCGTAAACCTCAGCTTATCAGCAAAGCCCCCGCTATAGCGGGGGCTTTGCTGATAATTCGGTTATGCTTTTATAGGAGGTACGCCGGTGCGGTTGCAACGCGTTTTACTAAAACTATCGGGCGAGTTCTTGGGCGCTGATGGCGGAAAGGGTTTTTCTGCAGCCGCCGCCGAGAAACTAGCGGCTGAGATTGCCAAGGCCAAAGAGGCCGGAGTCGAGATGGGCGTCGTCGTGGGCGCAGGTAATATCTGGCGCGGTACGCGGCAGGGCATGGATATGGATCGCGCCGCCGCAGACTATATCGGCATGCTGGCGACAGTCATGAACGCTCTGGCGCTGCAAGAAGCCCTTGAGTCAGTCGGTCTGGAAACGCGCGTGCAAACTGCCCTGACCATTACCGAGGTTGCAGAACCCTATATTCGCCGCAAGGCGCTGCGCCACCTGCAAAAAGGCCGCGTGGTTATTTTCGGCGGCGGCACCGGCAGCCCGTTTTTTTCAACCGATACCGCCGCCGCCTTGCGCGCACTTGAAATAGGCGCGGACGCGGTACTGATGGCCAAGAACCAGGTAGACGGCGTCTACGACGAAGACCCCCGCAAGAACCCCAGCGCCGTCAAATTTGAAGAGCTTAGTTATCTCGACGTTTTAGCGCGCGGACTGCAGGTAATGGACGCTACCGCCGTTAGCCTGTGCATGGAAGGTAAAATGCCCATAGTGGTATTCGACATCTTCAAGCCCGGCGCGCTGCTGGAAATCATAGCGGGCCGCAGGGTAGGAACGATCATCCACTAGCTTGCAAAGGAGGTAATTTATGTTCAAAGAGCTCCTAAAGGAAACCCGCGAACACATGAGTAAAAGCCTGGAAGTGTTTGAGGAAAATCTAGCCACCTTGCGCACCGGCAGGGCGAATCCCTCACTCCTGGAACACCTCAAGGTCGATTATTACGGCACTGTCATGCCGCTCAATCAGATAGCCAGCATCTCCGCTCCCGACGCTCGCACGCTGCTGGTGCAGGCGTGGGACCAGAACGCGCTGCCTCTCATTGAAAAGGCCATTCGTGACGCCGACTTGGGTCTTAACCCCAGCAATCAGGGCGACAATATATTCGTCAACATTCCCACCCTTACCTCAGAAAGGCGTAAGGAAATTACCAAAGCCGCCCATAACTACGCCGAAGAAGCACGGGTGGCCGTACGCAATATCAGACGCGACGCCCTGCACAAAATCAAGAAAATAGCAGACGAGGAACACGTCTCTGAAGACAACGTCAAGAGAGTCGAAGAAAACGTGCAGGAGCTGACAGACGAGTTTATAGGAAAGATAAACGAAGCTCTTGCCGCCAAGGAAAAAGACATAGCCAGCGAATGACGACACCGCGCCACGTGGCTATCATCATGGACGGCAACGGCCGCTGGGCGGAGGCCCGCGGGCTGCCGCGATACCGTGGCCACATGGCCGGGCAACAAGCCATAAGAGAGGTCACAGAGGCCAGTCTAGAAAGCGGTATCGAGTGGCTGACCCTCTTCGCCTTTTCTACAGAAAACTGGCGGCGTTCGAGTGAAGAAGTCGCGACGCTTTTTGACCTCTTCGAGGCGGTTTTGAAAGAAGAGACTCCGACTTTGGTGGATAAAGGCGTCAGGGTTAGGATTATCGGCGAAAGGTCCAATTTGCCGCCTTCGCTACTGAAGGCCATTTCAGAAGCCGAGGAGATGTCGCGCCGCTGCAACAAAATGAACCTGGTGGGGGCTCTCAACTACGGAGGCCGCCAAGAAATACTGCGGGCCGCCAAAAGGCTCTTGCAGAGTGGTGAAGACGCGACAGAAAACAACCTAGCCAAGGGCTTTTACCTGCCGGAGATGCCGGACCCCGACCTGATAATACGCACCAGCGGAGAGCTGCGCATCTCCAACTTTCTGCTGTGGCAAAGCGCTTATAGCGAGATCTGGGTCACAGATACCCTCTGGCCCGACTTCACAAAGGAGGATTTTGTCAGAGCCATCGAAGAATACCAGTCCCGCGAACGACGTTTCGGCGGGCACTCTTAAAGACCGTTTTATATACGGCGGAATCGGTCTGCTTGCGATCTTTCTCGTTCTCTGGGCCGGAATAGCGCTTATTATTCCATCACTCGTTTACATCCTCTGGGTGGCCACCAACGAGCTTAGTGAGATTTTTTCTCGCCGCAACATCAATCTCAACAAGCCCTTTCTCTTGACATCCGGCATCATCACTCTTCTCCTCTCCATTCCCGACCTGCACTCTCTCCACCCGGCTATTCCCTGGCGCGAGATAGGCCTCGGTCTTGTTGTTCTCATAGCCTTCGCGATTGCTCTTTCTGATCAGCTAGACGTAGGCGACGTAGCGTTCAACCTGATGGCTTTCCTCTATGTTCCCTGGATGTTGGGATACTTCATTCTGCTACGCTACTCACCGGACGGGCACCTGGGAATCATCACCCTTTCTCTTCCTCTACTAGCGACGTTTTCTACCGATGTCGGCGCTTACTTTGTTGGCAAGAGTTTTGGGCGCCACAAACTGGCTCCCTCCATAAGCCCCAACAAAACTATCGAGGGCTCGATTGGCGGTCTGCTAACCGCTTTCTTATCGCTTATGATCTACACTTGGTTCATCCAGGGAGTCTTTCCCTTCGGGCGCTGGGAGCTGATGGTCTTTTCGCTGTTAATCAGCGTCGCCGCCCAGCTGGGCGACCTGACGGAATCGATGATAAAGCGCTACTGCGGCGTCAAGGACTCTGGTACGTTTTTGCCAGGCCACGGCGGTATTCTCGACCGCCTTGACAGTCTGATTTTCTCTATTCCGCTGACTTACTACCTACTGGTGATCTTCACATGAAGAAGAAATCAATCATCGTTCTAGGCTCCACCGGTTCAATCGGAACCCAAACTCTCGACGTAGCCCGCTGGCAGGGTTATCACATTGCGGGGCTGGCGGCCGGCAAGAACAGCGAGCTGCTATTGCAACAAGTTGAAGAGTTCAGGCCGGATATAGTCTTCAGCGCGGCTCCACTGCCGCCAGCGTCTTTACCTGAGGGGACAATCCTCGCCGCCAGCGCCAGCGAGGTCGCCGCCTACCCGGCAGACGTAGCTATTGCCGCCATTCCGGGCCTTGCGGGGCTCGAGCCAGTACGAGCCTCTCTGTCTACGGGGAAACGCCTGGCCCTCGCCAACAAAGAGAGCATGGTCGCCGCCGGCGAACTGCTTTGGGAGATGGCATCCGAGTATGGCTCAGAGATAATACCGGTTGATTCCGAGCACTCCGCCATTTTTCAAGCCTTAGTCGGCGAAAAAATATCCGAGGTGGCCGAGCTAGTTTTAACCGCTTCCGGCGGCCCCTTCTACGGCAAGGATATTAGCTTCGATGACGTTAGCCCCGAGCAGGCTCTGGCTCATCCCCGCTGGAATATGGGCCCCAAAGTAAGCATCGACTCGGCCACTCTAATGAACAAAGGGCTTGAAGTCTTGGAGGCGCGCGCCCTCTTCAAGGTGCCGCTTGATAAGGTCAAGGTAGTAATTCACCGCCAGTCTTACGTTCACTCCATGGTGCGCTTCATCGATGGGCAATTAAAAGCGCAGCTAGGGCCCACCGACATGCGCTTGGCCATCCAGTACGCCATAAGCTACCCCGCCAGACTCCCGACCCCGCTTGCCAATGAACCCCTGGCGCCAACGCTAACCTTTGAGCAGCCCGACAGCAAACGCTTTCCAGCCCTCGAGCTGGCCTACGAAGCCGGCAGGCGGGGAGGCGTCCTCCCGGTTGTTCTGAACGCCGCCAACGAGGTAGCGGTAAACGCCTTTCTCCAAGGGCGAATACGCTTTTCTGGGATACCTGCGTTAGTTGCTGACACTATGAAAAGCTCACCGTCTCTTGAGTTAACCTGGGATAACCTTTTCGCCGCCGACGAGTGGGCGCGCCAAAAGGCCGAGGAGCTAATTTGAACACAGCGCTGGTGCTGATCATCATCTTAGGAGTCTCCATCTCCATACACGAGCTGGGCCATCTGCTGGCGGCCCGCCTGCAAGGCGTAGCCGTGCCGGCATTTTCAATAGGCTTCGGCCCACCTCTGCTGCGTTTTAAGTGGGCCGGCACCGAGTGGCGACTATCAGCAATTCCGTTGGGTGGGTACGCCGAGATAGACGGCATGGCTCCTGATTTTTCCGCCTCGGGCGCACCGCACGCGCCGAAGCGCGGTTTCGCCACCTTGCCGCTTTGGGGCAAAGTGCTCGTTTTGGTTGGCGGTGTATTAATGAACCTGCTGCTTTCCTGGACCCTGATGGCCTTGAACTACACCGTCAACGGCATCCCCACGCCCGTCTATGACCGCGCACAGATAATCGAAGTAATCCCTGGCAGCTTAGCCGAAAAGGTTGGATTTAGAGCCGGTGACGTAATTACCGCGATTGACGGCCACAAACTCAAGCGTTTCACTGATTTAAACGAGATAAAAAAAGAATCCGGGGTTCATGTCGTCACAGTGATGCGTGAGGGTAAAGAGATAGAAGTCAAGGTCCCTTGGAGTAAAAAATACGATAAACTAGGCGTTCGTTACGGCCCCAAGGTCGTCTACGACCACCCGCGCTTCATCCGCGCCTTCTTCGTCTCGATAGAAACTTCGCTGCGCTTCTTCCCCGATATGATAAAAAGCTTCATCTCCGGTATCTCCCGCGCCGCAGTCGGCAAACCGTCGCCAGACATAGTCGGCCCGCTCGGCATAGTTAGCTTGGCCGGCCAAGCGGCAAAGCAGGGGGTTATGGCCGTCATCCGGTTGGCGGCGTTGATAAACCTGTCTCTGGCTGTATTTAACCTGCTGCCAATACCCGGCTTGGACGGCGGCAGGTTGTTGCTGGTGCTTATTAATGCGGTTAGCGGCGGCAGGATTCGCCCCGAACACGAGGCCATGGTCAACTTTATAGGCTTTATATTTCTGATACTGCTAATGGTCTTAATTACCCTACAAGACGTTCAAAGGTTTTTCGGTGGTTAACATGGCTGCCGACGCCAGCGTTCTTATCCCCGCCTACAACGAAGAGGCGACAATCGCCGAAGTCGTAGCGCCCGCCCTACGCTCTGGCTTAGAGGTTGTGGTAGTAGACGACGGTTCGAGCGACAAAACCGGCGAGGCGGCCGCAGCCGCTGGCGCTAAGGTGGTCAGGCTGCCTACTAACAGCGGCAAGGGCGCCGCTTATGCCGCCGGATTGGACGAGATAACCACAACTTACGTCGTTCTTCTTGACGCTGACCTGGTAGGCTTGCGACCCGAGCACGTTCACGAACTTCTAGGGCCGGTCGCCCGAGGCGAATGCGATATGGCGGTTGGAGTATTCAGGGGCGGACGTTTGCTGAGCGATTTCGGCAACCGCATTACTCCTCAGCTTTCTGGGCAGCGGGCCCTTAAAAGCGAGCTTTTGAAAAGCGTCCCCCATCTTGCAGGCTCTCGTTACGACGTGGAGTTAAAACTGACTTACTGGGCCAAGAAAAAAGGGCTTTGGGTAAAATACCTGCCGCTCTTTGGCTTGGGACAAAGGTTAAAAGAAGAAAAGCGCGGCTTCCTCGTAGGGGTGGCACACCGTTTGCGGATGTACCTGCAGATTCTCAAGTTCGCTCTTTTTCCTAGGGCTTGAACTTCAGCAAGTCAATCTCGCCGCCGTCTTGTGTAGCGTAGCGAACGACGCCAATGCCAGGAACGAAATATATATCTACGACGCTCGCCCCGCCGCCACGCGCGGAGAGCGAAGAGCGAATTACGAAGGCGTTGTACTTGCCAAAAGGGACCTCCACCCCCTTCACCGCAATAACCTTATATACGACGACCAGCGAGCTACCCCTAAACTTGGTCCTGACGCTCCAGTTTTCTCCTACGCGCAGAGGCGGCGCCGGAAAGATTTTTATCGGCGGGTCGTAAGGCATAACACCAGCGCCAGTATCTACACCTAGGAGCCAAATGCCTTCCTTATCGAATTTCAGGTAGTCCGTATAACGGGTGACGCCCTGGTATGCGTGAGATAATTCCCATACTTCTTGGCCCTTGATATTGCGAACAGAGTCGTATTTCTGGACTTCTCCACTGCTATACCGCCAGCTCATGCCTACGCGATGAGGATAATAATTGGGCGCGCTTGCGTAGGCCAGCGCCGCCGTGCACAAATAGAGCGCCGCCAGTATCTTCATTCTTCCTCTCCTAATTCTCGTCCCCTCCTAGTCGCCGACTCGACGGCTGCGTAGAAAGCGCTGCGCACCGCCCCTTTTTCTATCTCCGCCAGGCCATATATAGTCGTACCGCCGGGGCTGGCCACCTCGTCTTTAATCACCGCTGGATGTTTTAGGCGCATCAGCTCGCCGGTAGCTATCAATACGTCAGCGGCGAAGCTAAGGGCTTCCTTCCGCGGTATACCCATATGAACGCCGCCGTCGGCTAAGGCTTCCGCCACCAATGCCACGTACGCCGGCGCGGACGCCGCCATGGCGGTAAAGGCGTCGAATAGCCTTTCTGGCAGCCGGTAGGCATCCCCTACGGTCTTGAAGAGAGCCATGGCGTAATCCAAGTCGCCAGCTTCGACGCCTTCTTTTGGGGCCGTCAGCGCGGTAGTGCTCTTCCTAATGGTAGCGGCGATGTTCGGCATCGCCCGCACGACCCGACGCGTTCCCAGGTTGCGCGCCAGTACTGACGTCGAGACGCCCGCCATTATTGAGATATAACCTACGCTGGGGTGAGCCAGCTTTTCCGCTATCGCAGGGAATTGTTTAGGTTGTAGGGCGATAAGCACCCTCTTGGCGTTGCTCAGATTTTCGTAACGAAGTGGTTCTACACCGTAAATTGCCGCTGCTTCGTTTGTAGTCTTTTCGTCTCGCTCGACTACGCCTATATCCGACGGGGCCGCGAATTCAGCGGAAAGAACCCCTTCTAGTATGCTCCTGCCCATTTTCCCGAGTCCAACAAAGGCCAGCTCCATGCCACAAAGTTTAGCATGCTTGACGCCCCCTACAAGCTTTGTTACGCTTGTGTCTGGCGCGGAGAGGTGCCCGAGCGGTTGAAGGGGCACGCCTGGAGAGCGTGTGTACGGGTCACCGTACCGTGGGTTCGAATCCCACCCTCTCCGCCAGAAGCCCGCTCTTGCGGGCTATTTTTCTAACTTTTTGCGAGACATCACTGCCCAGTGAGAAAAGTAATCGAAGAAGGCGGGGCCGAAATGCGCCAGCTCGTCCCCTCTGGTTGCGATCCAAGGAATGCGCCATTTTCTTTCTTCTAGCAGCTTGGAAACGGTTGTCAACTGCGCCTCGCGATTCTTTATGCGCTTGGGCTCGAATATCGCCAGGTCAGGGTTTGCCCGCGCCACGAACGAGATGTCGGGGGCGAAATACGCTTCGCCCTTGAAGGAGTAGATGTTTTCAGCGCCGAGGTGCGCCAGCGCAGCGTTCATAAATGCGCCTCTGCCGATAGTTATAGGACCCCCCAAGTCATACTCCAGGTAGACCTTGACGCCCTCGAGAAGGCCTTTCAGCGGCATATACTCCTCAAGCAACGTCGCGGCCAACTCGGCCGCTGCGGCGACTCTGTCTATTATCGCCGCCAGCAAATGAATGTTTTCTATTATTCCCCAAGGGCTGCTCGGTAAAGGAACCGGCCAGACGGCGTAGCCCCTTTCATGCAATTGTTTAGTGGTCTCTGTCTGTACCGCCGTGGTGGTGAATATCAAATCGGGCTCGAGCTCTTTCAATAACTGCCAGCGTACCTTGGTGTAACTAGAAAGCACCGGCAGTCGCTGCGCCTCTTCGGGACGCCAGCAAAAGGCGCTGCGCCCCACCATCCTTTCTGCGGCCCCTAGCGCAAATAACGTATCGGTAACATTAGGAGCCAGACTTACTATTCGTCTGGGCTCTTCGGGTACTTCCAGCTCGCCCAATAACTCATGCTTTATCTTCATCTATCACCTCAATAAACCAATCGTTGACTTTCCTTCTAAGGTCTTCGCGGCTACCGCTGTTGTCTATCAGCCAATCAGCCAGTTTCGCCTTTTGGCTCTGCGATATTTGCAGTCTGTCTCTTGCCTTAAACTGCGCTTCACTGAGTCCCGAGCGCTGCGCCACCCGCTTCATGCGCTCCTGGTCGTCCGCCGTCACTACCAGCACACCGTCAAAACCCGGATCCCACGCCTTTTCGAAAAGCAGCGGCGTCTCTACTATTAGCAATTTCGGCGGCCTTCGCAGCGATCGCTGTCTCTTTATTTCCTGAGATATGTATCGTCTTACCCAGTCATGGATAAGCTCTTCCACCCGCTGGCGCGCGTCGTCGTCAGAAAAGATAATCTCCGCGAGTTTGGAATCGTCCAGCTTCCCGCCTGGGCAAGACTGCGGCGTCAGCCTGCATATTTCTTTTGCCAGCGCTCGCCGGGCCGTTCTCGCTACTTCATCCGCCTTTATTACCACCGCCCCAAGCTGCTCCAGTAAGTCCGCGACGGTGCTCTTACCGCTGCCGATTGAACCGGTGAGGGCTATTACCTTCACGGACTTATACTACTCTCGTGCTACTCAGTGGAGCGCGTATCGCCCCTGGCAAGCTCCGTTGCTTCCCGCAACGAGGCTACCTTGTCGGGGGCGCGGTACGCGACATTTTACTTGGCGAGAGCCCTGCGGACTTCGACTACCTTACCGAAAACCCGCGCGAAGACGCCTCAGCCTGCGCCCTGTCCTGTAACGGCACGGCCTTTCTCCTTGATGAAAGCCGTAACCAGTGGCGAGCGCTTTGCCCAGGTTTTAGCTATGACTTTTCACCGCTAGGCGATCTGCAAGAGGACCTTCTTTCCCGCGACTACAGCGTCAATTCTCTCGCCGTCAATCGTCAAGGGGTGGTCATGGGCCCCGCCATCGCCTTTCATGACCTGCCAAAGCGGACTCTTAGAGCCCTCTGCAAAGCTAATTTGCAGCAAGACCTACTGCGTCCGCTGAGAGGATGGCGGCTTTGGAGCCTCTCGAGTTTGCGTCCGGAACCTCGAACGCTATCTTGGATAGCCGAGCTGGCGGCCAGTCAGCGCTTCGGTGCGCAGCCCGCCGCTGAGCGCGTGCGGATAGAGCTTGAGAAAGTCATTTCTTCTCAACGAGCCGCCTGGGGTTTTAGAAAACTGCTAGACCTAGGCTTCGCCGCCGCGTACCTGCGCGAGTGGTCGGCGGGAGCCGGCGTGCAACAGTACGGCTACCACCACCTTGACGTCGCCAACCACCAGCTAGAGACCCTCTTCCAGCTGCTTCGTCTCTTTCCCGGCGCAGGGCTCGCGCTGCGCTGGGCAGCTCTTCTTCACGACATCGCAAAGCCGCTAGTCAGGCAGTACGACGCCAGTCGGGGCTACTTCCGTTTCTTTAATCACGCAGAAGACGGCTCACAGATAGCGGCCCTGGTGTTGGGCAGGCTGCGGCAGCCTAAACGCCTTATCGCGCGGGTGCGCCGACTAATTTTGTGGCACATGGACACCCCTCCCACCAGCAAAAGAGGCCTAAAGCGATGGCTGTACAGGCGCAGAGCCATGATTCCCGAACTCATTATGTTGCAGCTGGCCGATCGCGCCGCCAGCAGAGGCGAGCTGGCCAAAGGCCTGGCGTCTGAGCTGCAGCGTCTTCATTCCGTTTTAAAGCTTGCTCGCGCCTCGCAATCGAAAGAAGGAGCACCGCTTCTGCTAAGCGGTAGAGACATCATGAAAATACTCGGTATTGAACCGGGACCGTTAGTAGGGAGACTCAAAGACTTGCTGGCCCAAGCACAGGCGCTCGACGAGGTAACAGAACGCGGCGCGGCCGTTAACTACGTAAAATACTTATATGATAGCGGCCTTACGGAAACTTGACGCGCAACAGACCCCCGAAGGGATCGCCCTCAGCGACCCGCTAGGTCTTAGCCAGCAAGCCTTGCTTCTCAGTCCCGAAGCCTACTACATTGCTACCCTCTTCGACGGTGAGCGCGAAATCGAGGACATACAGGAATTGTTGCTGCAGCGCCATGGCTCGGTAATCCCCCGTGAAAAAATAGCTGAACTGGCTAGCGCACTCGAGCAAGCACGCTTTTTAGAGACGGACGAAGTTAAGACTGAGCTAAGCGAGATGACCGAGCGTTTACTTAGGCTGCCCCGAGAAATGGTTTTTGCGGGGTCTAGTTACCCTAGTGAAAAGGATGATTTTTTGCGCTATCTCGAGTTTTGCCGCGCCTTTGCGGGTGACGTGGGCCGCGCCGACAAGGGACTGATCATGCCCCACTTGGAACCCGCGCGCGTACCTGGCTTGTATGGGTCTGCCGTAGCCGCACTGAGCAAGGCCGCTCCGCCCCAGAGGCTATTAATAATAGGTGTAGCCCATAGCGGGTTAGATGAAATTGCGGCGGCGCTGCCTACGCCTTTAAAGACTCCCATGGGCGAGTTGGCGGTGGACCTGCGCGCCCTGCAGGCTCTAGATGCGCTATTGCCTTTCGAGCTCTTTAACAGCCCTCTTTCGTTCCTGCGCGAGCACTCCATCGAGTTCCCCGCGGTTTTCGCCAGCGGCGCCTGGGCGCAGCAAAACACCGCCGTCATGCCCTTGCTGGTAGACGCCGGCCTCAGCGACAAAGCCAAGCTGGACGAGCTAGCTCTGGCGCTTAGCGTTCTGAGGGATGAGTTCCCGTTCTATCCCCTCGTCAGCGTTGACCTTTCGCACGTCGGCGCCAGGTTTGGTCACGGCCCCCTAGATTCATCCCTCGCCAGCGAGGCGCGGAAAATTGATAGCTCCTACCTGCAGCTCATCACCGCCGCAGACTTTACCGGGGCTTGGAATATCCTGGCTGCGGCAAACAATCAGACTAACATAGACGCATACGGCGCCGTACAGGCCGCAAGCCGCGTGCTAGGCGGCGGCGCACTTTTGGGGTACGAGCTCTCACCCGAAGCGCAAACACTTAGCGCGGTTGCGGCAGGCGTAGTCGCCTTTAACTAGCTTATTTTCGAGCCGGGCGCTACTTCGCTCTCGGTCGTCAGTAAGGCCAGAGTGCCGGAGTCATCTGCGGCCGCCAGCAGCATCCCCTGCGATATTATTCCGCGCAATTTACGGGGCTTGAGGTTCGCCAGCAATATCACCTTCTTGCCCACTAACTCCTCGGGCTGGTAGTGCGCCGCCAGACCTCCCACGACAGTTCTCTTTTCGCCGCCCAAATCTAGCTCTATCACCAGCAAGCGATCGGCGTTCGGGTGCGGCGACGCCGCAACGACCGTAGCCACGCGCATGTCTAACTTGGCGAAGTCGTCGTAATCGATCGTTTCCACGGGCTCTGTATTCCTGGCTTGCTCGTTGTTCTTGCGCCTTTTACCAGTTTCAATTTTGGGAAAGAGTAACGGCGCCTCTGCCGGTAGGAGGTGACCGTCAGCTAATCCGCCCCACTGGTCCACGTCGGCAAGATTGATCTCATTGATCCCTAGGGCTTGCCGAAGCGTCTTCATTTTTAGCGGCATCGCCGGCTGCAACAACACCGCAACGGCTCGCAGACCTTCTATTACCACGTAGAGGACTCTGTCTAGGTCCTCTTCGTCTTTAATCTTCCAGGGAGCTCTTTCGTTTATGTATCTGTTTAGTGAACGCACAAACTGCATGATCTCTTCTAGCGCCTGGTTGAACTTGAGTTCCTCAACCCAGGCCCTAACCGTATTTACCAGCACTTCTCGCGCCCCTATTATCGCTTTCTCCGCGTCGCCGGGCGCTACTTTGCGCAACCTGCCTCCGCGATACTTATGTACCATCGTCCTTACGCGTTGCAATAGGTTGCCGAGGTCGTTGGCCAGATCGGCGTTGTAACGATCGATGAGGCCCTTTTCGCTCACCAATCCATCTAAGCCATACGGCGTTTCCTTGAGCAGGTAGTACCTGACTGCATCGGGACCATACTTTTCCGACCAGACGAACGGGTCAATGACGTTGCCCAGGCTCTTTGACATTTTGCGCCCGTCGGAAAGCAAGTGCCCGCCAACGTTTAGATGCTTGTAGATCTCCACCTCGCCAGCCCTTAGCATCGTCGGCCAGAAAATCGCGTGCGTCTTGAGGATGTCTTTACCTACCATGTGTTGCGCCGCCGGCCAGTAGCGCAGGTAGCGTTCACCGTTGGGGTACCCCAGCGCCGAAATGTAGTTGAGCAGAGCGTCGAACCAAACGTAGGTAACGTGCTCTTTGTCCCAGGGAAGCTCTATACCCCAGCTGACGCGGCTCTTGGGGCGGGATATAGAAAGATCGCCGATGGGCTCGGATAATATTGACAGCACTTCGTTGCGGTAGCGCTCAGGACGTATGAAACCGGGGTTCTTGAGGATGTGATCACGCAACCAGGTACGATACTTTTCCATCTTGAAAAAGTAGTTGCCTTCTTTACGCTCCTCCGGAGCCACCCCGTGGTCAGGACACTTGCCGTCCACCAGCTCTTTTTCGGTCAGGAATCGCTCGCAGCCGACGCAATACAGCCCCTCGTACTCTCCGTAGTAAATGTCTCCTCTGTCATATATCTCTTGCAGGTACTCTCTAACGACTTTTTTGTGGCGCTGCTCGGTGGTGCGTATAAAGTCGTCGTAGGAAATGCCTAGAGTTTGCCAGGCTCTCTTGAACTTCGCTGAAACCTGGTCGACGAACATTTGCGGCTCCATGCCGGCCTTCTTGGCCGCTTGGGCAATTTTCTCGCCGTGTTCGTCGGTGCCGGTAAGAAAAAAAGTATCGTAACCGTCTAACCGCTTCCAGCGCGCTAAAAAATCGGCGTTGATGGTGGTATAGGCGTGCCCGATGTGCGGCTCGGCGTTGACGTAGTATATTGGCGTGGTTACGTAAAAAGCTTTTTTCATGTCTGCTCTAGTCCTCCCGCGGCTCTCCTCGAGGTCAAGGGACGTTACTGCTAGTTTCTAAATATTACCGCCTCGCTGCTAAAGTTTCGCGCCGCCCAGTATAGCGCCGCCAGCACCGCCAAGGCGGTGGAGATCCAGCATATCAATAACGGCAAGAACTGCGACTGACCTTTTATAATCTGGTCTATCGCCAGATAGACGTTGAATACAGGTATTGCGTATAAGTAAATACTGCCTTGCAGATAATCAGCCGCAAACATTAATAGCAACATGGGTATTATCAGCGCCATGTAAAGAGGGCTAATGTAAGTCTGCGCTTCTTTATAGCTGCGGGCATACATTCCTACAGCCAACAGCAATGCGGTTATCTCGGCGGCGAATAGAAGGGCGGTCACCAGCAAAGTTACGAAATCGGCCGCAGTCATGGAAAGACCGCCCCCGATCATAGCCAGCTCGTCGCCTTTTACGGCGCTCTTGCTGTAGTAGGCCCCTATAGTCAATCCCGTCAGACCGCTTACCGAAGTGAGTACCGCGAAAAATAGGCCAGCCAGCAGTTTGCCGGCGGCGATCTTGACGTGTGCCACGGGCGCCGCTAGCAAGATTTCCAGAGTGCCTCGTTCTTTCTCGCCGGCGGTTGCGTCTATGACCACCGCCATTGCGCCCATCATAATAAAGAGCATCAAAAAGTAAGGGGTCATGCCTCCTAGGATTCCATAACTGCGCGCCTGGGAAGGCGAAAGGTCTTTTTTGACGACCTTAAAAGGATGCAGATCAGCGGCGCTGAGGCCCGCTTGGCGCAGCTTGGCGGCTATCAACTGTTGTTTGTACTCATCCAACGCGCGTTGAAGCTTGGCGACAACAAAGCCTATCTTGATCGGCTTTGCGCTCTCTTCGGCGTAAATAACGTATTCATCACCCTGGCGGCAGAGAGCCGCGTCGACGCTCTCGCTCAGCACGGCGCTACGCGGACTGTCAACTACCACGGGCTCGAGCTTGACCTTCTTGATCTCCTGCCGCAATAGTTCTGGCAAATCACAGACCGCCACCCTTTGCAGCGACTCTTGCGAGTGCGTCTGCAGTTTGCTCAACAGTACGGTGGGGCCGTACATAAACAGCGGCATCAGCAAAAGCGGCATTATCAGAACGTTGCGGATTGTCCTTTTGTCGCGCCAGGTGCTGAGTATTTCTTTGAGGGCGACCCAATAAACCTCTTTCACGGTCTCACCCCCGCGGCCTCGGCCGCCTTAATGAAGGCTCGCTCCAGCGAGTCGGTCTGATATCTTTTTTTCGCTTCGCTTATGCTGCCGACGAAAAGAATTCGCCCCTGGTACAAAAAACCGACTCGGTTGCACACCTCCTCCGCTTCGGGAATGACGTGGGTCGAGTAGATGACCGTCTTACCTTCATCGCGGTAGCGCATAACTAGGTCCAATAGTGAGCGTCTGGCGAAAACGTCTAGCCCTCTAGTGGCTTCGTCAAGCAAAAGGAGGGGGGGCTTGTGAAGTATTGCCCGTGCAACTATTACCTTTTGTATCATCCCTGATGACATATGCCTGACCTGACGATCGAGGGCGGCGTCTATCTTAAGTGTTTCGCTGGCCCAGGCAATGCGCCTGTCCAATTCCTCACCCTGCAATCCATAAAAACGAGCGAAAAAGGTCAGTATCTCCCTGCCCGTCAAGCGTTCGTAAAGGCCCATGCCGCCGTTGACGATGCCGAGTATGCGCCTTACCGCCAGCGGTTGCGTGCCCACGTCTAAACCGTTCACGCGCGCACTCCCCGAGTCGGCCTTGACCAGGGTGGAGAGTATCCGCAGCGTTGTAGTTTTACCGGCGCCGTTTGGCCCCAGCAGGCCGAATACCTCGCCATCGGCTACTTTGAAGCTGACCCCCCTTAGCGCTTTCGTTTTGCCGTAGGCCTTCGCCAGGCCCTCTAACTCGACCATCTTCCCAGGCTCAACCTTTCAGCAAACGGGACCATTCTTCCGCGTCGAAACCCATTAGCCACTTTCCATCGGGCCAGACTAGTATTGGCCTGCCCAGCAGGTTGGGGTCTTTCTCTATCTCTCGCAGCCAGACTGCTGCGCCCGCGTCGGCCAGTTCTTTGAACTTTTTGTGGCGCTTACGCAGCGCCGCGGCGCCCATGCTGGCGAGGGCTTCTTCTATGATCCGCCGCGGCGGTAGTCTCTTTGTGTAGTCTACGTACTGGTATGCTATCCCGTTTTCGTCGAGCCACGCCTTGGCTTTCTGGCAAGAACGGCAGCTCTTTTTGCAGTAGAACTCTAACATGCAACCCTCCCCTTACTGAGTAGAGACCATACCGGCCAACTCCATATCAGCGATCAAAGTTCATCTCATCGTAATAGACATCCAGCGCTGTTTGCAGCAATGAAATTAGCGCGTCCTCTTCGCTCAGCGTATCCCGCGGCAGGTATACGCCAGGAACCGGGCTGGCGTCGGCATTGAACCTAACCGTGTAGTAATCGCCTACTTCTTCTAGCGAAAGCTCTCCTACCTCGGCGGCAATCATCCAGTCCTGCACGGCTCTTACTATTTCGCTCGGGAGACTGCTGCGCGAGCGCCGCGCGCTAAACCAGTGCCTCACAGGCTTACCTCCTCTACCCCGTTCATCCCTGCGATTATCGCCAGATCAGCCATTCCCAGGAACAAGCCGACCTCTAAGACCCCAGGCAGCAAGAGCAGCTTCTTCTCTAGCTCTTTCGGTTGTTCTATGGCGCCAAAAGCGGCGTCTACGATGTAGTTGCCGTTGTCGCTCAGCAGCGGGCCTCTTTCCCCTTCGCGCAGCTCTGCGCTAAGAGCCAGCCGCGATATTGCCGACAACGTGCGCCTCCAACCAAACTTAGCGATTTCTATGGGCAGGGGGTGTTTTTGTCCTAAAAAGTTAACTTTTTTACTATCGTCGGCGATCACTATGAATTTGCCGGCGGCCGCTTCGACGATCTTCTCTCTGAGCAAGGCTCCGCCGCGGCCCTTGATCAAATTTAGCTGCGGGTCAACCTCATCGGCGCCGTCTATCGCCAGGTCCAAGCCGTCAGCGGCCAGCTCGATTAAGGGCACTCCCTGCTCACGCATCAGTCTTTCCGTCTGGCTGGATGTAGGTACCGCGCTGACGTTTCTCAGTTCTCCCCGAGCAAGTTTTTCTCCCAGTAGTATCACCGCCCAGCGGGCTGTGCTGCCGGTGCCCAAACCAATATTCATATCCGAACGAACGTACTTTAACGCTCTGGAGGCCGCCTCTCTTTTTAGATCGTCAACCGTCACTAGTGGCCCCCTTTAGCTCTTTCAGCTTGTTCAGAACCTCCATTGCGTGGCCGGCGACTTTAACTTTGGGCCAGTACGCCCGCACCACGCCCCTGGGGTCTATCAAGACGGTGGAGCGTATCGTGCCGCTGTACTCCTTGCCATAGAGCTTTTTCCGACCCCAAGCGCCATATGCCCTCAGGGTGCTTGTACTTTCGTCGGAAAGCAGCGTAAATTGCAGACCTTGTTTCTCCTTAAAGCGTGCGTGACTCTTACTGGAGTCCTTCGATACGCCCACTACCTCGGCGCCCAAACCTTTAAAGTCGGCCAGCAACTCATTGAACTCGCGCGCCTCGCGCGAGCAGCCTGGGGTATTGTCTTTTGGGTAAAAGTAGAGAACCAGCCATTTCCCTTTGTATTCTTCCAGGCTGTGGTCAACGCCATTCTCGTCAGGAAGGCTAAAGTCCGGCGCTTTTACTCCAAGCTTTATCATTCTCCCCCCAGCTTGTAGCCGATGGCGCGTAAAAAGGCGCTGCGCCTGCTTACGTCTTGCGGGCCTTCCAGCCCCAGAGGTTTGTAGCCGTCAAAAACGCCCAGGACCGCTCTCTGCTCTCCTTCCTCGGCCAACAGTAGCGCCAACGGGTTGGCGCTGGCGGCGTATATTGTAACGATCTCCGGCACGGCTTTAAGGGCGTGCAATACGTTTATCGGAAATACGCCCGCACCCAAAACGATGATGAAGAAATGGCCCGCGGCAACCGCTAAGGCGTTCTTGGCCGCTATCTCTTTTAGTTTTTCGTCTGTGCCGCTAACCCTCACTAACCTGTCTTGGCTCGCCTCGTTAAAAGCTACGCCAAACTTTATTCCCGGTACGGACTGCACCAGCGCCTCGTGAATGTCTTCGACCGTTTTTATGAAGTGCGATTGCCCGATAATCACGTTGCTATCGTCGGGCTTCTCTATTTCTACGCGTATCAGCTCCATAACCGTATTGTAAGCGAGCGGTGTTAGCATGTCGCTATGGACCTCTTGGACAAGGCGCTAGCCGGCCGGCGGCTAAACCGCGACGAGATTACGCGGCTTTACTCTTTGCCGCTGCCCGAGGTGGCCGCCGTCGCGCACGCGCTGAGGCTCGAGCGCGCCCACCCTGAATACGTAACCTACCTAATAGACCGCAACATCAACTACAGCAATGTCTGCACCGTTGCCTGCGGCTACTGCGCCTTCTACCGCAGTCGCAGGCAACCCGACGCCTATACCCTTAGTTACGAAGAGATAGGCCGCAAGGTGGCCGAGCTAGAATCCGTAGGCGGCAAACGCATACTTTTGCAGGGCGGCGTTAATCCGGAACTGCCTCTTTCTTGGTACGAAGGGCTGCTGCGCTACCTCAAGGAAAATCACCCCGCTGTACGTATCGACGCCTTTAGCCCTGAGGAAATACTAGGTCTGGAAAAACTGAGCGGCCTAAGCGCCCGCCAGATACTCACCGCGCTCAAAGACGCTGGGCTCGACGGCATGCCCGGTGCGGGAGCGGAAATACTGGTTGACGAGGTTCGTCACGCCGCTGCACCGGCCAGGATTAGCTCCGCCGATTGGCTGAGAATCGTGGAAAACGCTCTTTCTTTGGGGCTTTACTCACTAGCCAGCATGGTAATCGGCATGGGCGAAGGGCCCGCTGAACGCAGCCAGCACTTGATTTTACTGCGGGACCTGCAGGATCGCGCCCTCAAGACGTACGGCAACGGTTTTTCGGGTTTTGCTCTCTGGACCATGCAGCTAGACAACACCCGCTTGGCTGGAAAGCTACCGGGGGCCAGCGCTTACGAGTACCTGCAAACTTTAGCCATAGCGCGTATCGCCTTAGACAATATTGCCGGCCATCAGGCCAGTTGGCCGACAATGGGCTTCAAGATAGCTCAAACCGCCCTTTATTACGGCGCCAACGATTTTGGCAGCACCATGCTGGAAGAAAACGTGGTCTCCGCCGCCTCCGGCAACGTGCGTCGCTCGGCGAGCGTTGGCGAGATTAGCAGGCAGATTCGCGAGGCCGGCTTTGTTCCTGCCGAAAGAAACGTCTTCTACGAGATTGTATCGGCTCCCAGCAGGGAGGCCGTCGGCGAGTGAGCACATTATGGACGTAGAAATTTGGACGGCCGACTTCGTAAACCTCGGGGACGGCCTTAGAGCGAGTTGGGGGATTCTGGTAGACGGCAAGCGCGTGGTAAACGCCGCCGCCGTTGACGAGCTGCGCGGCAGGTATCCGCAGTTGCCGCTCGTGAATAAGGGCAAATACCTCGGCATTCCCTTCGTCAACGCTCATACCCACCTTGACCTCAGCAATTTCGAGACGTTTCACGGGGACTTTGCGGATTTTATTAAATTTGTCGTCGCAGGCCGTGAAAAACGCGGCTTAGAAGCGGTTCGCGCCGTGGCGGACAGCATTCCGCAAAACACCCTTGGCGATATCGTGGCCAATGATGAAAGGGTAATGGATTGGTGGTTACGCGAGTCGCCATATGACGGCGTCGCCTACTGGGAAGTTTTGGGCGTTTACCCCCCCGCAAAAGAAGAAGAGTACTTGAAGCGCACCAAGGAGTTGCTGCTGCGCTGGAAGACTCTACAAAGGTCTTCGGGGCCGCGCCTGGGAGTTTCGCCGCACTCTCCGTATTCGCTAACGCCAAGCCTGATGAGGTCAATAGTTGAGTTCTCCACGGCGGAGGGGCTGCCGCTGCAGATTCACGCCGCCGAGAGCCCGGCGGAGAGGGAATACTTTTTGCGGCGACGCGGACCGCTGCTAGAGTTCTTCGAGTCTTTGGGGCTGCCGAAAGACATCCACCCCGTGGGGCTTACCCCTATCGCATACCTTAGTCAGGCAGGGGCCCTGCGTAGCGGCGCGAGCCTGGTTCACGGCGTGCAGGTCGACGAGACGGACGTGAGCATTATCGCCGATTCCGGTGTTACCGTAATCAGCTGTCCGCGTTCCAACCTCAACCTTAACGCGGGACTGCCGCCGTACCATCTCTATTTGCAAAGCGGGGTAATGCTGGCGCTGGGGAGCGATTCACTGGCCAGCGCCGAGACGCTGAACGTCAAAGACGACATAGCCGCCTTAGAAGACGCCGGCGTGCCGTTACGAAACGCCCTGCAAGCCGCCAGCAGCAACGGCTACGCCGCCTTGGGCCTGACTAGTCCTAGAATAGTCGCCGGCACCGACGCCAAACTAGTAGAATTCCTATAATGGAAAGGAAGCATGTTCTCGCGCTAATTGCTTATAGCACTGCTTTGGGCATGCTAGTCGGCCTTTTTGCGGCCGCGTTCACCTGGGTGCTCTACCTGGCGCAGAATGAGTTCATGGGGCGCATCGCAGGTTTTTTACCGCCCGGCTACTCAGGCGAAAACGGTATTTTGCACACCTTTCGCTCCCCTCATCCTCTCTTCTACCTGCTGACTCTGCCGCTTCTCTTCGCGACCGCTTCTTTGTTTGGCCACAACCGCGGCTTAGCCAAGATAATTGCTTCTTTTCACCAGCAGTCCAGCGGCACACTGGGAGAAAAAATGCGCTACTCGTTCGGCAGCCTCATAGAACTGGGCGCAGGTTCTCCTTTGGGGCGCGAGGGCCCGATGGCCGTCCTCGGCAACTGGATAGGAGAAGCGCTGGGGCGCAGTTATTTGAAGGATGACACCGCCAGGCACCTCCCCTTTGCGGGCATGGCCGCCGGTTTCGCCTCCGCTTTTCACGCGCCGGTAGCCGGCGCGCTGCTGGCGGTCGAGATTTTTCACCCCGGCCTGGTCTTGGAAATAGGCTCTTTGGGGCCGGCGCTAGTCGGGGGGCTGGCGGGCTTTATGGTCTACGGCGCATTTTGGGGATACCAGCCGCTACTATCTTTGCACGCGCTGCCTCCACAGTTCGCGCACCTAGGCTTTGGGCTGATTAGCGGCGCAGCTATGGCGTTCGTGGGCAGCTTATGGATGCTGGCGGCTCGGAGCGTGCGTCGTTTGAGCTTTGGGCTCTCATTCGTGCCACGCCACGCGCTGCTGGGTTTACTCATCGGCTTGGTAGCCATTTTTCTTCCTCAGGTCTTGGGCGACGGACTAAGCTGGCTCGAGCTTTCCGCCACTCCCATTCTGCCGACGCGCTTCATAGCGCTACTCGCCCTGGCCAAACTGGCGGTGCTGGCCCTGGCTTTGGGCCTTGGCGGTTACGGAGCGGTAATTAGTCCCTCTCTAGCCATAGGCGGCCTTTTTTCGATCCTGCTGGCGCGTCTGGCGCCGGCCATATCTCCCGACGCCGCCGCTGCCGCACTTGTAGGGATGGGAGCGCTTCTGGCCGGCGTAGCCCGCACCCCCTTCGCCGCTATCCTGATCATCAGCGAGATGGGCGGCTACACAATACTGCCGCTAGCCATCCCCGCAATTTTCACCTCATACCTGCTAACCATAAATCACGCCTTCCCCGAGCAGAGCCTGGGTGAGGGAACTCATAGCGGAGCTCACTACTCAGGTCTCAAGGTATCCGAGCCTCCCTTCGAAGTTGGCGGTATCGAACGCGCCGGCGAGACCGGCAAACCCGATCCCAGCGCCCGCGCGCAAAGCGGAGACGCTATCCACGTCGCCCGCAAGGGCGGTAACCCTGTAGAATGACCGCCATGGTAAGAGGTATACGCGGAGCAATAACCGTAGACGAAGACACCGCCGATTCTATCCACAGCGCCACCCGGCAACTGCTATCGGCAATCATCGAGCGAAACGGCATCTCGCGCCACGATGAGCTGGCGGCGCTTATATTCACCGTCACCGATGACCTTTCTTCGGCTTTTCCCGCCGAAGCCGCCAGACACTTGGGCATGAATATGGTCCCTCTGCTCTCGGCGCGCGAAGTTCCCGTTCCCGGCTCCTTGCCGCGGGTAATACGTATACTCGCCCTTTGGAATACAGAAAAGTCTCTTGACGAGATAGAGCACGTCTACTTGCGCGGCGCCAAAAGCCTCAGACCCGACCTCAAGAGCGCCTGGTGATGAGCCAACTGCTCCAGTCGCAGGTATACGAGTCGCTGACGCGGCTTTTCTCCGCCGCAGAAACCCACGCAGGTGAGCTGCTGGTTATAGGAGGGTCCACCAGTGCTGTGCTGGGCGAGGAAATTGGCAAGGCCGGCGATGCAGCGACGGCCCGCATCATTCTCTCCGCCGTCTACCCTCTCGTCGCCAAGCACGGCCTGTATCTGGCCGTACAAGGCTGTGAGCACGTCAACCGCGTGTTGGTCACGTCGGCCCAGGCCGCCCAGGCGTTCTCTCTTGAGGAAGTAAACGTTCTTCCTACCACCGTAGCAGGCGGAGCCCTGGCGAGCGTCTACTACCAAGACCTCAGCGACGCGGTCACCGTCTCATCGCTGCGGCAAAGGGCCACTTTTGGCCTGGACATAGGCGGCGTCTTGATCGGTATGCACCTGCGGCCGGTGGTTGTGCCGCTACACCTGGGCGGTCTCAAAATTGGCAAGGCGCAGGTTAGCGGCGGCTACACGCGCCTTGCCAAAATAGGCGGCGAAAGAACGTCCTACAGGTGATCAGCGAGAACCTGCGAAAAGTCTTCCAGAGCTTTCGCCAGCTCGTCTTCTCGTAAATAGCCCATAGCAGACAGCCTTATGGTTTTTCCTTTGAGGGGGCCTTGCCCTCCGGCTATACGCCAGCCGCGCTCCAGCATCGCCCGTGATATTTTCGCCGGTGTAAGGCCCTTTGGCAGATAGAATGCAGCGGTAGCCGGGCTCCTGGCGGCAACTCCCTTTGGCACGGGCTGGAGTCCGTAAGACTCTCCCACTCGATAGATTTCTTTGTTGGCTTGCTCTTTGTGCCGTAAATGTTTAGACAAGGCCTCTTTGCTTTGGTACTGTCGGCTCACCGCAGCAACCGCCGCTATCAGATTTATCGCTGGAGTGAAGGCGGTCTGCTGCTTTTTTTGCTGCGCCATTTCTCGGGCGAGGTCCAGATAGTAGCCGCTGGAACGCAGTCCGCTCAGATGCTTTTTTGATATGACCGCGAAAGCTATTCCCGGCGGAGACATCAAGCCCTTCTGGCTACCTATCGCTACCCCATCGATCCGCCAGTCGTCCATTGCCAGGTGCGTCAGCATGAACGAGGTAATCGCGTCAGCCAGCACCCGCGCCCCGGGATTCGCTTGCTTGACCCTCTCCGCTAGACCTCGCAGGTCGTGCAGGACTCCCGTAGAAGTTTCTGAATGCGTCAGCAGCGCTCCGTCTATTCCTGTCGGAACAGACTCGAGCGGTACGCTCTCGCCCCAGGTGAACTCGCTCTGCAGAACTTTCAGCCCGGCGCTGCGCGCTATTTCCATCCACCTCTGCGAAAATTTACCGGCGACTGGCACCCAAACTGTTTCGCCAGGGGCGAAAAAAGCGCGCAACAAGGCCTCCATAGCGGCTGTGCCGCTGCCGGTAAGTATCAGCGCTTCGCCGCTGCTGCCTGCCATTTTGGCGATATTGGTTCTGGCCTCAGCAATTTGTTCGCTGGCCTCTTCGCTGCGGTGATGCAGCTGCGGCGCCGCCAAAACCCTGCGGGCTTCGGGATGCAGGCAGACAGGGCCGGGGGTAAGCAGTTTTAGCGTGCTCATAAGGCGGCCGCATCCACCCTTTCCAAGAGCTCCAGCGACCGCAACTGCTCCATTATGTCGTCGGGCGGCTGCTGGTCTACCGCCAAGACAAAGAGGGCTCTGCCGCCGGGCGCGTCCCTGCCGAGCTGCAAGCCCGCTATATTTATGCCCGCCTTGCCGAGCATGGTCCCAACCTCGCCCACTACTCCGGGGCGGTCGCGATTGACGCAGACCAAAACGTGACCTTGCGGCACGAGCTCGAGGTTGTATTCGTCAATGGCCACTATCCTGGCTCTGCCCCCCAAGACCGCGCCTGTCACCGAGCGAATTTCTTCGTCGCTTTGCAAACTAACCTGCAAAGCCTGGGTGTAGCCGCGGGCGTCTTCTTCTTTACGGCTCGCAAGGGCTATCCCCCGCTCTTGCATACGCGGCCTCGCGGAAACGTAATTGACGGGCTGATCCAGCACCGGTTCTATGACCCCCTTGGCCACGGCTGCGTAGAGAGGCTCCGGGTCCGCTGCGAAGTTGCCTAAAACTGATACCTCAATCTTTTGCAGCCTGCCCCGCGTTATCTGCGTCAGCAGCCTACCCATGGCCTCCGCCAGCGGCAGCCAGTCTTTGAATACCCGAAAAGACTCGGGCTCGAAACCGGCGTTTATGGCGTAGGCGTAATTGCCGCCGAGGGCTTCGTAAACCCTATTGACGATCCCGCTGCCGACGCGCTGCTGCGCTTCTATGGTGTTTGCTCCCAAGTGTGCGGTGTGTACTACTCTTTCGTGCGTTATCAGAGGGTTGTCCTGCGCCGGCGGCTCGCTGGCGTAAACGTCTAGGCCGGCGGCAAAGATATGCCCTTCGTCGAGGGCCTGTAATAGTGCTTCCTCGTCTATTATGCCGCCCCGGGCGGCGTTTATGACTATTGCCTGCTGCGGCAGCATGTAGAGCTGCCGCCTGCCTATCATGCCGCGCGTTTCGTCATTTAGCGGGGTGTGAACGGTGAGATAATTAACCCTTGGCAGCATGTCTTCCAGGCTGTCCAGCAAAGTTACGCCAAGCTTCTCGGCGCGCGAAGCGTTTATGTAGGGGTCGTATGCCAGCACCTCCATGCCGAAGGCTTTGGCGAACTGCGATACTTGACCACCGATGCGCCCCAGGCCGACTATTCCCAGGCGTTTGTCCAGCAGCTCAAAACCAAGTCTCTTGCGATTCCAGACGCCCGATCTCACCTCGCAGTCTGAACTCGCCAGATTACGCGTCGCCGCCAGCATCAGCGCAAAGGCCAGCTCGGCGGCGCTGCGAGTGTTGGCTTCTGGCACGTTGAGTACCAAAATCCCCAAGCGCGACGCCTCTTCCAGATCGATGTTGTCTACGCCTACGCCGCCTCTGCCGATGACTTTTAGGTTTTTTGCGTAACTTAACAGCTCCTTGTCAACTTTGGTGCGACTTCGCGTTATCAGAGCGTCGTACTGGGCTATTATCTTGAATATTTCTTCACGCTCGAGCCCTGGCTTGTAATCTATCTCTAACCCCTGGTAGCTCTTGTCTTGCAACTTCATCTGGTCGGTTACTAGTGCGCGCCACATTATGCAAGAAGACTAACACCGATGAATATTACATACAAGTAACTCCGACCTCAGTCTTATACCGGGTCTAGCGGAGCTAGCGTCTGCGACGGTATGCTGCGGTAAGGTTAACTTTTACCTAAGTCCTATCGGAGGTTAGATATGCAAACAGCCCTGGTAACCGATTCCACCAGCGACCTGCCCCCGCAAATCAAAGACGAGCTGGGTATTCGCATAGTGCCCCTATACGTCCACTTCGACAACAATACCTACAAAGACTGGTTCGAAATAAAACCCGCTGACCTCTTTAGCGGCATCGCCAAGGGCGCCGAGATGCCCACCACCAGCCAGCCGTCGCCGCAAGACTTCGAAAACGCCTTCGCCGAGGCTCTCAGCGACGGCGCGGATCAGGTATTGTGCGTTACCATCTCCTCCAAACTCTCCGGCACCTATCAGTCTGCGGTAATAGCCGCAGAGAAGTTTCCCGGCAAGGTTACGGTCTTCGACTCGCTGGCCGCTTCCGCCGGCATAGGCATGATGGTCTTGCGCGCCCACGAGCTGCTCTCCAATGGGGCAGAGCTCGAGTCCGTATTAACGGAGCTAGAAAGGATACGCGACGACCACATCGTCCGTTTTTTGGTGGCCACTCTCGACTACCTGCGAAAGAACGGCCGCATCGGCGGGGCGCAGGCGCTGATAGGCAACCTGCTAAACATCAAGCCTATCCTTACTGTGAATAACGGCGTTGTAGACGCCGCCGGCCGCGCCCGCGGCGAAAAGCGTGCGTTGAAGGAGATGTTGAAAACTTTCAAAAACTGGGCCGCCGGCCGCCGGCGAGTGCGCGTTTTCTTGCTTTATACCGGCGATGAGAACGCCGTTTCGGCGCTCAGAGAAGCAATAGGCGTCGCCGCTAATGTCGAGATCGTTTACACCACCGAGATCGGCGCCGTAATAGCTTCTCACACCGGCCCGGGAGTATACGGCTACTACGCCTACAGCCTTTAGCCATGCGCGCTCTAGTACAACGCGTCAGCGGCGCCAGGGTCGAGGTTGACGGCGAAATAGTAGGCGGCATCGCACGCGGGCTTTTAGTATTTTTCGCCGCCTCTCGTAAGGACTCCGCGCCGGATATGGACTATCTGGTGCGCAAAATAGTCAACCTGCGGATTTTCAACGACGAAAACGGCAAGATGAATCTCAATCTTGGCCAGGTGTCCGGACAGGTGCTAGTCGTCAGTCAGTTCACCCTATACGCCGAAACCCGCAAAGGCAACCGTCCCTCATTCACCCAGGCGGCGCCGCCGCACGAAGGCAGGGACTGGTACGAACGCTTCATTGCGGCCATAGGCAGTATGGGTTATCACGTGGAAACTGGCGTTTTCGGCGCCGATATGCGAGTACACCTCGTCAACGACGGCCCCGTCACGATCTGGCTAGATAGTAACGATCGCACCCTCAGCCGCCGCCGCTGAGACTGGCCTCTCATTAGATGAGCAATGGCCCGTCCATACGCTTCGACCAAGAATAGTAGTTAGAAAATCGCTTTTTCCGGCTACGTATTTTTCTCGGCATGCCGGCCGCAGTCAGCGCTTCCGCGCAAACGGCGCTCGCCGCACTCTCTCTTTTTTAAATGAGTGGTCCCCTGTTGCCGCTCTTTAGGCGGGCGCGCCCTGGGCTTGCGAAGCGACGGCAATTTTAGAGCAAAATTTACAGCGCGACAATTACAATCAGCGGCGCTCTGACGAATGCAGATTTCTGTAAATAGCTTTCTAATTGGCCTCTCCTTTGCGCCGCTAGCTAGCGCGGCGTGGGTTGTCTTAACTTGCAATGACCGCCTTTGTATATGTATACTGCCTATTCAGTACGGTTTGCGTACTGATCCTCATCTCGAGCGGCGGAGGGAACTGGCCCTACGAAACCGCGGCAACCAGTGCGACCGCACCAGGTGCCAAAGCCAGCCCAAAAAGGGAGCGATGGGGAGGAGCTCAGCCTCCTCCTCCATGGAGGACGGCTGATGATGCGACTTATAGACAAGCTAACTAAATCTTTCGTGCTTACCGCCGAGGTGGACCCGCCCCGCGGCGCCGACCCCGGGCCCACCCTCAAGCAAGCGCTTTTGCTGCGCGGCTACGTAGACGCCGTCAACGTCTCCGACGCGCCGATGGCCAACCTGCGCATGAACAGCTTCATGCTGGCGCACCTGATTCAGCACCACACCGGCGTAGAGGCGATCCCGCACCTGACCGCCCGCGACCGCAACGTCCTCGCGCTGCAGGCCGACCTGCTGGGCGCCTGGGCGCTCGGCGTCAAGAACGTGCTGGTGCTGGGGGGCGACCCGCCCGAGCGCGGCGACCATCCGCGGGCGAAGCCCGTCTACGAGTTCGGCGCCGTCGGCCTGGTGCAGACCGTGAGCCGCTTGAACCGCGGGGAGAACCTTGCCGGCGGCGCGCTCGAGGGCGCGCCCGACCTCACCGCCGGTGTCGCGGTCAACCCTGGTGCGCCCGACCTGGCGGCGGAGGCGGAAAAGTTCTGGGCCAAGGTCGAGGCCGGGGCCCGCTTTGCCCAGACGCAGCCCGTTTTTTGCCCGGAAACCGCCGCAGCCTTTCTGGATGCGCTCGGCGGACGCAGCCCTGTACCTCTGCTCTGGGGGGTTTTGCCGCTCAGATCGGCGAAGATGGCCCGCAACGTGGCCCGCTGGACGCGCGTGCCCGAGGCGCTGGTGGCCGACCTGGAACGGGAGGGCCGGGAGGCGGGCATGCGTGCGGCGCAGGGCGTGCTGCGCGAGCTGCACGCCGCCGGCATGGACGGCGCCCACCTCTACCCTCTGGGACAGGTGGAGCTGCTCAAGGAAATGCTGAAACCCCTCGGCGCCCGGCTGGGGTAGCCCCTATAAAAACTCCGCAGGGCTCCGCCCTGCGGAGTTCGCTTGTCGAGGACTAGTCGCCCGCGGCCTTTTGCTTCTTCTTGTCGAGTACCCCCGCCAGCTCTTGCAGGCGGCGCCAGTTCTTGAGGCGCTCTTCTTTGACCGCCAGCATTACTTCGTCGGGGTTGCCGTCCTTGTCGAAATGTTTGGCGAAGCGCTGCTCCGTGCGAGCAAAGTCTATGAAAGTCAGGGGTTCGCCGGTCTTGGGGTCTTTGTAGTAGTCGTCGTAAATGGCCGGGTTCATCTTGAGGTCTATGCGTTCGGAGAGGCGCTGCCCCTTGCGCGGGTCGTGCACGAAGACCGGGAAGGTGCGGCTGTCTACGGCCAGGCGGGCTTGGTGCGCCGAGGCGTTATCGGCTACGCCGTGCTCCGGCTGACAGGTGGTGTAAACGATTAGCACCGATGGGCCCTCGTACTCGTTGGCCGCGAAGACCGCCTTGTAGAAGTGGTTGAAGTGCGCCGCGGTCGTCTGCGCCACGAAAACGTCGGGGTGCATCATCAAGATTTCGGCGATCTCCTTGCGGTGCTCCGTCTTGCCTTTCAGCTTCTTGCCAAAGGCGGACATCTTGGTTTCCTGCCCCATGTAGGTGCTCGTCGAGGCCTGGCCGCCGGTGTTTGAGTAAACCTGGGTATCAAGCACGATTACGTTGATGTCCATACCCGAGGCGAGCATGCGGCTGAGGGCCTGGAAGCCAATGTCGTACATGGCGCCGTCGCCGCCGACGACCCATAGCTTCTTGTCTTGCCAGCCCATCTGGTCCCAGCGCATACGAATGCCCATGGCGTCGGTGGCGGCATTTTCGAAGAGTGAATTTGTCCATGGCACCAAGAAGGGATTGTAAGGGTAGGTTGAGCTGTAAACCGAATTACAGCCCGTGGCGGCGACAATACCCCACTGGTCATCGTAAGCGAAAGCATTGGCCGCAGAGAGCATGCGCAATGCCGTGGCCTCTCCGCAACCGGCGCAACTGCCCGCTCCGCCTACGAAAAGGTGTGTTTTGTCAGTGAGCATCAAGTCTATTGGCGTGCGCTCGTTGATGTACTCACGAGGGGTGTCCGGCAACTGCCTGAAGAAGTCGAATTCCTCTTTGTAGTTGGGGACTATCTCGTTTTCCTTGAATATCATTTCTAGCGCGTCGTCGTTACAGACGGCCACGCACTCGCCGCAACCTTTACACTTGGTGGGGTCGACGAAGATGGAAAATAGCGCCGGTTCCTTGCCCTTCTTCTGCGGTAGGTCATAGTACTTGCGCGTCTTGGCGAAGTGGGCGCGCATACGCTCGCGCGTCTCGGGGTCGGAGATCTTCGCCAGTTCCTCTTCTACCGCCGATTCGGGTATCGCTTTGCCTAGAATGGCGGTATCGGGGCACTCCGTCACGCACTCCATGCAGCCGGTGCAATTGGAAGAAATGTAGGCCGGGATATCGGGGGCGATGTAGGAAAAGTCGCGATATGAACCGGTTCCCGGGGCGATGTGGGAACGCGCCAGGAGTTCGTCGGCGGGCATTTCCATGTCGGCGCGGCCCGCAGCGTAGGCGTCTACCACCGACTTGAAGTCTTTGTTGAACTCTGGAATGTTGACGGGCTCCGGCTCGGGCAGAATGTCCAGCTCGAGCTCGAGCTCGCCCATTACTAGTTTCTTGTCTTTCATGCGCCCACCTCCTCTGGTTCGGTGGCGATCACTTCTTGAGGAAGCTCGATGATCTCCTTATAACCGCGCTGGATGGCGGTCATGTTGTCCTTGACCACTTGTTCACCGCGCTTGCCGAAGTACTTGCGGATGATCTTTTCGACGCGCTCCCATAATTCATCTTCGCTCATTTTTAGTCGCGTGACGAAGGGGGCTACGCGCATGTAGACGCCCAGCAGGACTATCCCCTGCATCCTCATTACCAGATCCTCGCGCGAAGAAACATCGCGGGCAATCGCCACGGTGTCTATGGCGTACACCTTGTACTTATTTTCTCGTATGATTTGCCTTGCCTCAGCGGGCACGGACGCCCAGATGTCACGCGGGTCTTTTTCGACCGATTGCATCCAGACGACGCCTCCTTCCACCAGTCCCTTGAAGGGGTTGGTGTAGTGCAAGGCGTTTGGATCGTTGACGGCGATCATCTCGACGGTCTTGAGCTCGCTGCGTACGCGCACCGGCTCTTCGGCCACCGTCAGGTAGTAATTGGTGGGCAGGCCCTTCTTCTCGGAGCCATACTTGGGGAAGGCTTGTACGTAAAGCCCGAAGAGGTCCGCGGTGGTCGAGGCGATAACCTTGTTGGTGGTTACCGAGCCGTAGCCGCCCACCGAGTAACCGCGCATACGGAAAGTGCCCTTGGCGGTAATGTCGGCCTCTTCTTTGGGCTCGAGCGCCAATGGGTGTTTTATGTTGACCACGAAAAAGCGCTTGCCTTGCGCGGCGCTCATGTTGTCGAAGACCGCGATGATGTCCGCCGGACGGATGTCGCGACCGCCCAAGCCGGCGGCGCCGGCGTATATTCTTGGCATACGTTCTATTTTCGGGAAACCCGGGTACTCGTCCAAGGCGTCGGCGAACGCCGCCTTGATGTCGCGCGTCAGGGGGTTGTTGCCCGCCAGGGGCTCGTCGGTGCGCTCGAGAACGGCGAAAGCCTTGAGGTGCGCAAGCTTTTCCACTATCCGCGCCGCCGGGAAGGGTCGGTAAGAAGTCACCTTGAGAGCTCCCGCTTTAACGCCGCGCGCCCGCAGCTCGTCTACGGTCGCCTCAATCGTGGTGGTCATCGTCCCCGCCGCCACTATCGCGTATTCGGCGTCTTCCAGGCGGTAACCCATGACGAAGTCGTACTTGCGGCCCGTCAGACGCGTCATCTCGGCAAAAGCGCGCTCCAGAGCCGGCACCACCTGCGCGTAAAACAGCCTTTGCGCTATGCGCCCCTTCATGTAGGCGTCTTGGTTTTCAACGGGGCCGGTAAGCACGGGATTGCTGGGATCGAAGTAGTTAATCAGCTTGTCCTTGGGGTCGCCCACGAACTCCTTCATCAGCTCCGGTTCGGGCAGGTTGAAGTTCTCTACCGTGTGCGTGCTCAAAAAACCGTCCTGTACTACCATGAACGGCGTATGGCTGTCCTCGGCGGCGCGCCTGGCGATGAGCGCCAGATCGGCGATCTCTTGCGCCGTGGCGGCAAAGACGATCCCCCAGCCGGTGTCGGCGACCGCGTAGACGTCGTCGTGCCCGGCGTGGATGTTGAGCGCTTGACTGGTCAGCGCCCTGGCGCCAATGTGAAATACGGCCGGCAGGCGCTTGCCCGAGATGACGTGCAGAACTTCTTTCTGCAAGACCAACCCCTGCGAAGCGGTGAACGAAGAAACGCGTCCCCCCGCCAGCGCAAAGCCCTCTGAGGCGGATCCCGCCGAGTGCTCCGACTCTGGCTCCAAAAACCTTAGCTCTTCCCCCCAAAGATTTGTCCGCCCGTTGGCGACGGCGACTTGGTAGCCGTATCCCATGTTGGTAGACGGGGTTATGGGGTACGCAACGCCCGCCTGTGAAACGTGGGTCTCTACCCAGACGGCGGCTTCTGAACCATCGCCGGTCGTGGGGATACCGGGGTATTTTACGTTATCCATGTGCCCTCCTTTTTCGGCACTCTTCGCCGAGAAAACCATACTTACACTACACCGCCAGGTTTATTAGCGCCAGGACATGCGTCCATTCAGCTAGAGCGCTTTTTGCGTCTCTTAGCGCTTTTAGGCGCTTTTTTGTCCTGGTTTTGAGCGGCTTCCCCCGACCATTCTCCAAAATATACTTTGGACGCCGTCAAGCGTACCGGCCTGCCGTTTTGCGACTTCTCCTCGGGCGGCCCCGAGAGCACCCTGGCCTGGGAAGGCTTTTTACTCTTGGCGTTTGCCCTTTTCGCCCTTTTACCCGTTTCGTTCTGTTTCACCGTGTCCTCCTCCAGCAAAAAGTCAATCTGTCTGAGCGCCGGCGTAGCCCGCTCTATGCGAACTTTTATCGCGTCGCCCAAACGCCACTTTTTGCCTTTGTGCCTGCCTGTTAGCTCCATGCTGGCGTCGTTGAAGTCGTAGTAGTCGTCGTCCAGGGAGCTCATTGAAAGCAGCCCCTCTACGCCGTTTTTGATCGCTACGAAGAGGCCAAAGTTGGTAACCCCGCTGACGGTTCCCTCGAAGACCTCGCCTAAGTGCTCTTCAGCCCACTTGACCTGAAAGTATTTTGTAAGGTCGCGCTCCGCCTTTTCGGCCGCCCGCTCCCTCTCTGATGTGTGCTGCGCCAGCTCCGGGAACCTGGCCAGCCAGTCCTTCTTCTTGCGGGGGCCTATCTTCCCTTTTATTGCCTCTTTTAACACCCGCTGAACTACCAGGTCGGGGTAACGGCGGATGGGGCTGGTGAAGTGCAGGTAGTCTTCGAAGGCGAGCCCAAAGTGCCCCAGGTTTTCGGAGTCGTAGCGGGCCAGGCTCATACTGCGCAACATCAACAGCGACACCGCTTTCCCTTCCGGTTTGCCCTTCGATGACTGCAGGACCCGCTGCATCGCCCTCTTGTCCGGCTGTCCCATCGGCAGGTTATAACCCAGCCTGTTGAGGGCTTCTACCAGGTTCTTGTAACGATCGGCCAGCGGGTCTTCGTGTACGCGGAAAAGAGCCGGAATCCCTTTTTCACTGAGGTGGTGAGCCACGGTTCTGTTGGCCAGCAGCATTAGCTCTTCGATGAGGCTGCGCGCCGCGGTCTGCCGCAATGGCAAGAGGTGCAGATTGCCGTCTTCGTCTATGTTCACCTTCACCTCGCGAGTGTCGAAGTCGAGCGCGCCGGCTTGCAGGCGACGCTCTTTCAAGGCGCGGGTAAACGTGTAGAGGCTGGCTATGTCTTCTTGTAGCCAGCGGTATTCCTCTGGCAACTCGCCGCCCGTCAGGAAGTCTTCTACCTGAGCATAGGTGAACCTGGCCTTAGAACGGATCACCCCGTTAACGATGCGGTACTTTTGCAGTTCCCAATCGGAGTCGTAATCCAGCAGCACCGAGATCGTCAGGCGATCTGCGCCCGGCAGCAACGAGCATACTCCATTGGAAAGCTGCTCCGGCAGCATCGGCAAAACCTTGCCCGGAAGGTAAACGCTGGTGGCGCGGGCTCGAGCCTCTTCGTCTATCAGCGAACCCTCCTTGACGTAATGGGCGACGTCGGCGATGTGCACCCCGACCTGGTAGCCTCCGCCGGGCAGTCGGGATAGGTGAATGGCGTCGTCAAAGTCTTTGGCGTCGGCCCCGTCTATTGTGAAAACGTTGAGCTCGCGAAAGTCTTGGCGAGCGCGCAGGGTCGCCGCCGCTATCTTGGTTTTTATCGCCGCCGCAGCCTCCGTTACCTGTTTAGGGAAGTCTTCGCGCAGGTCGAAATTATGAATCACGGCTTTAATCTCCGTCTCGGGAGTGTAGCCGTCTCCCAGGTACTCGGCGAACTCGCCGTAGGGCTCCTTTTCGCCGCTCTCCTCTGGGTAGATGACGTTTACGACTATTCGCGCGCCTTCCTCAAGGCCCGCCAGGCCCTTGGGCGAGAGGAGCAGCCTGGCGCTGTAGCGTTTGTCGTCGGGCCGGAGGATGGCGTAGCCCCTGGAAAACTCGAGCGTCCCCACCAACTTGCGGCGGGCTCGTTCAATTATGCGAATGATCTCGCCCGAGGGCTTTTCCTTGTTCTTCTGCGGCAGTCTGCGAGCCGCCACCTTGTCCATCGGCCAGGCGCCGAACATACGCGATGGCGGTATGTAAAGGTCGTCGCCTTCTTCCGCCAAGACGAATCCGTAACCATCGTTGTGAACCTGTACCGGCCCTACCAGTAGATTCATCTTTTCCGGAAGGCCATAGGTCTTGCGGCGGGTGCGTATCAGGCGACCTTCGCTCACCAGCTCCGCTAGGGCTTTTTTAGCCGTTTCTTTGTCGATGCGTAAGACCCGCGCTATCTCGCGGACGTGTACGGGCTTTTTGGGTTTCGAGCTAATGTACTCGTAGATTGCTTTTTTGTTCATACCTCAACGGCAGGGCCATCCCTGCCACTCTCCTTAGATTTTCTTTCGCTAAAGCACGCCCTGAAGCATCTCGCGGGTCGCGCTCAAACTCTCCTCTAACGCCGTTACGGCTTCGTCTACGTGCTCCTCGGTGATTATCAGCGGCGGCTCGAGCCTTACCACCTTGGCGTTATTGAGACCAAAGGCGGTGAGAACGCCGCGCGCCGCCAATTCGCTGATGACTATCGCGCCGATATCGGCGTCGCTGAACTCTATTCCTATCAGCAATCCTATGCCGCGAATATCAGAGATCATTTCTGGATATTCAGCGGCCAGATGGCTGAGCCTGCCCATCAGGTAAGCGCCCATTTCTGCTGCTCTAGCTGGAATGTCTTCGCTGATAGTTACTTCTATTGCGGCTAGAGCCGCGGCGGCCGCCAGCGGATTGCCGCCGAAGGTGGACGAGTGTATGAGGGGATTGTCCTTGAACGGCTCGAATAACTCGGCCCTGCCTATAGCCGCCCCTATCGGCATGACGCCGCCGCCCAAGGCCTTGGCGCTAGTCATGAGGTCCGGGGCGACGCCCTCCCAGTCCGCCGCCCACAGCCTGCCGGTGCGGCCCATTCCGGTCTGCACCTCGTCGAATATCAGCAACACCCCGCGTTCGGCGGTGATGCGGCGCAAATCGCGCAGGTAGCCCTGCGGCGGAACGTTGACGCCGCCCTCGCCCTGCACCGGCTCGACTATCAGCGCCGCCGTCTGCGCGCCGATTGCCTGCTCCACCGCGCCGGCGTCGCCATAAGGAACGACTTTTACTCCCGGCATCAAGGGCCTTACGGGGTCTTGATACTCAGCCTTGGGGGTGAGCGACAAGGCTCCTATAGTCTTGCCGTGAAAAGCCTTGCTGGTGGTTATTATCTCGGGCTTGCCGGTATGGATCCTAGCTAGCTTGAGGGCCGCTTCCACCGCCTCGGCGCCAGAATTACCGAAGAAGCTCATGGATAGCCCCCCCGGAGTTACCTCCGCCAGCTTTGCCGCCAGCTTAGCCGTCGGTTCAGAGATCATTACCCGCACTGACATGGGCATTTTATCTAGCTGGCGCTTGACCGCCTCTACAACCGCGGGATGTCGGTGGCCTAGGCTCAGCGTCCCGTAGAGACCCAAAAAGTCCAGGTAACGCCTGCCCTGCTTGTCCCAGACGTATACTCCCTCAGCGTGGTCTTCCACGACGTCCAAACCGGTAAAGCGCAACAGCCCCGCCAATCCGGGGTTGACGTGTCGCTCAAAAAGCTCGAATGCTTCCATTATCTTCCTTTGCCGCCATGCGCCGGCCTTCTTTAGTGTACCACACTCAACTTTTACTTACCTAGCCCGTTCGAGGCGGCGCATTAATTCTGCCGGCAGTCTCCGCGCCTTACCCTCGCCGTCTTGAGGAACGTGCGTCGTGAAGGCGGTAGCTATTTCCTTTTCGCCTATGTGTAGGCTATAACGCATTACAAACTTTCTACTGGCCAGTTCCGCCAACCAGCAGGTTACGCGCACCTCGTCGTTGAACCTCGCCGGCCTCTTGTACTGCAACCCCAGTTCTACCACCGGGAAGAATATCCCCGACTCTTCTATGGCCGCATAGTCGAGGCCGGCGGCGCTCAGCCAGTCCACCCGCGCCAGCTCCAACCAAGCTACATAAGCGCTGTGGTGGGCTACGCCCATCTGGTCCGTCTCCGCATATCTGACGCGTATTGTAGTTTCGCTTTTCACTATCTTCTCCTAGTCGCCCTGCGACTCATCCGCGTAAAAAGTCAGCCTGGGGATGCGCCTCAGCGAGACGCTCGCGCCCAGCTCTTCCTGCAGGAAACCGTGCGCGCGGTTGAGGATTTCGGCCGTTTCCGCCGTGCGCTCTATTGCGCTCACCAGCACCTTGGCGCTCGATAAGTCAGCGCTGAGTCGCACCTTCTTAACGGTCACCACTAGCGGCAGGCGAGGGTCTTTCATATCGTGGATGATATCGCTAAGAGCCCTGGCGACGTGCAGCTCCATTCGTGTCAACGTCTTGTTAGCCACCCGCACCTCCGTATGGTTGATGCTTAGCTTATCTGCGCAGCGGCGTTTTTGATGAGCCCCTCGAGCCAGTCGGCTACCTTGATTACGTCGTTCTCGTCTGGGCCTTCGACCATTATCCTAAGCAGCGGCTCTGTGCCCGAGGGGCGGACGTTTATGCGGCCTTGGGGCAGCATTCTTTGCGCTTCCGCTAGCCACTGAGACAGCTGGGGATTATTCATGAGCGCTTCTTTGTCGGCGACCTCGACGTTGCGTAAAAGTTGCGGGTACATCTGCAAGCGGTCTACCCACTCCTCGAGACTTAGGTCTGAGCGCAACAAAGAGTCTAGCGTCAATAGCGCCGTCTGGATGCCGTCGCCCGTTTGCAGGTGGTCGAGAAAAAGTATGTGCCCGCTCTGTTCGCCGCCCAGCCTGAGATTGCGCTTCCTCATCTCTTGATAGACGTACCTGTCGCCCACCGCCGTGCGGATGAACTCTATTCCCTCTGCTTCAAGAGCTCGCTGCAGCGCTAGGTTGCTCATCAGAGTTCCCACTACCGCTTTTTCGCGGCGCACCAGGGCGTTGATGTAAAGCAGCCTGTCGCCGTCTACCACCCGGCCCCTGGCGTCTACCAGTATTACTCTGTCTCCATCCCCGTCAAAAGCTATCCCCATATCGGCGGAGTTCTCCAGCACGGTTCGCGCCAACAACCGTGGGTGAGTCGAGCCGCAACCGCGGTTGATGTTCTTGCCGTCGGGAGTATTACATATGGCGAATACCTCTGCTCCTAGGCCTTGAAAAGCGCGAACCGCCACGCGGTAGGTCGCGCCGTTGGCGGTGTCCAGCACCAGTTTGAGACCCTCAAGACGGGGGCCGAGGGCGATCAAGCGGTCTATGTAGAGCCTCTCCGCCTCACGGTGGTTGCTGACCGTGGCGATCGCGGTAGATTGATACTCCTCGTGCAACCCGTCTTCAATGGCGCTTTCCGCGTCGTCGCTAAGTTTTTCACCGCCGGGGCCGAAGAACTTTATACCGTTATCGCGATAGGGGTTGTGGCTGGCGGATATGACTATCCCCGCCGTCGCTTCTAGCAAGTCGGTCAGATATGCCGCCGCCGGCGTCGGCAATACTCCCAGGTGTTCGACCCTTACCCCCTGGCTCAACAGACCCGCCGCCAACGCTGCTTCCAGCATGTCGCCCGATTGGCGCGTATCTTTTGCGATTAGTACCACCGGGCGCTGCGAATGCCGCGCAAAGTACCTGCCCGCCGATTGGCCTATGCGCATGACAAAATCAGGCGTCAGCGGAAATTTACCCGCTTCTCCTCTTATGCCGTCTGTTCCGAAGTAATTTCTGCCCATTAGCGATAATTATACCGCTGCGTATTTGAGTTTTGTCTCCAAGCGCAGAGTTATTTGGCTTCCAGCCAGTTGTCGCCCATGCCCACGTCAACTTCGAGCGGGACTCTCAACTTCCACACTTCAGACATCGCCTTTTCGACTATGCCGGCCACTTTTTTAGCGGATTTTTCAGCCGCCTCTACCACTAGTTCGTCGTGGACTTGCAGCAGCAGTGAAGCGTCCATGCCTTGCAATTCGTCCTCGAGCTTCACCATAGCCAGCTTTATCAGGTCGGCGGCGCTTCCTTGAACGGGCATATTGAAAGCTGCGCGCTCGGCCGCTTCTCTAACGTTGCGAACGCGCGAATTAAGTTCGCTAATGTGCCTCCGCCTGCCAAACATAGTCTCCACGTAGCCGCGCTCCCTGGCCTCGCTGATTACCCGCTCGATGTACCTCTTGACGCCGGGATACGACTCGAAGTAGCGATCGATGAAGCCCTGGGCGTCACCGTAGCTGATGCCCAGCTCGCGGCTGAGACGGTGCGCCCCCATGCCATAAAGAACGCCGAAGTTAATAGTTTTGGCGGCCCTTCTGCGGAAAACGTCCACCTCGGAGGGCTCGAGCGAGAACATCCAGGCGGCCGTTTGCAAGTGAATGTCCCGCCCCTCATTGAATATCTGAATGAGGTTTTCGTCGCCCGAGAGGTGCGCCAGGACCCGCAACTCTATTTGCGAATAATCCGCCACCACCAGTTTGTAACCTGGCGCCGCCACGAAACCCCTTCTAATCCTGCGCCCCTCTTCCGTGCGTATGGGAATGTTCTGCAGGTTCGGGTCCGAGCTGGAAAGTCTGCCGGTAGCCGTACCCGTCTGGTGAAAGCGGGTGTGCAGCCTGTTGGTTAGAGGGTGGAGCATCTTAGGTAGAGGATCCAGGTAGGTGCCTTTAAGCTTTGCCAGTTCGCGGTACTGCAAGATCTTCTCTATGAGCGGGTGCTCGCCGCGCAGGGACTCGAGCACGCTCGCGGATGTCGAGCGCTTACCTGTTTTTGCGGTTTTTTTGAGAACCCGCAAACCTAGCTCGTCATAGAGCACCGTTTCCAGCTGGTCGCGCGAGTTGATATTGAAGGGATGGCCAGCCAGCCTGGCGATATCTTCTTCTAATCTTTGCAGCTCGTTCGCCAACTCCTGGCTCAGCGCCTGTAAATACGCCACGTCGAGAGCTATTCCACGCCTTTCCATACGCGCCAGCACCAACTGGAGCGGTTTTTCGACGTTTTTGTACAGCCACCACAATTTATCTTCACCGCGAAGCCTCTCGCTCATTTCTCGCCATAACAACTTAGCGGCTACCGCGCGGTTCTCTGCTTTTTCATCCCAGTTACCGGCGCCGTAGCGCCTGACCGTCGTAGCCGCCTGGCTGTTGCTGGGGTCGTAAACGTAGGCCAACAAGAGTGGGTCGTCAGCCGGTGATATCGTCACGCCGTCACGCAAGGCGTTGACCGCCAGGTCTTTTGCGGAAACGGCGTTAACGGCTTCGGCGTCCGCTAATGCGGTCACGCCGGCCTTCGCCGCCGCCACGTAACCGTCCCACGACGCCGCCAAACCCTCTAACTTCGCCCACATAGGCTGGGGGCGGTCGAATACGTAACCGTACCAGGCGCCCGGCGGCGGCGGCCATTCCGCCTGTTCCTGAGTTGGCGTACTTATCAGGCCAAGCTCCCGCAGCAGCGAACCAAACTCCAACTCGCGTAAAAATTGCGCCAGCTCCTTTTCTTTTATGGTGTTGCGGTGGCAGGATTCGAGGTCCACCGAAAGCGGTACGCTTTCACGCATACGCGACATCTCCAGCGAAAAATAGGCGGATTCCCTGCCTTCTTCCAGCTTTTTCCTGAGACCCGGCGGTTTAACTTCCGCCAGGTGAGAGTAGATATCGTCGATGTTGGGCCAGCGCTGCAGCAGTTTGGCCGCGCCCTTGGCGCCTATTCCCTTGACGCCGGGGATATTGTCCGAACTATCGCCGGTAAGGGCGCGAAAGTCTACCCACTGCTCGGGTCCGACGCCGTACTTCTCACGCAAATACTCAGGCGTGATCCTCTTGCCGTCTGGGGTAATCACGACCACTTTGCCCGAAAGAAGCTGGTAGGCGTCACGGTCTCCTGTAAGGATCTCCACCAGGTAGCCCCTGCGCTCGGCTTCTTTGGCGAGCGTGGCGATTACGTCGTCGGCTTCGACGCCCCTTACCTCCAGCCGCACCAGTCCCAATAGGTCGACTAGCTGCTTCATCTTCTCGACCTGCGGCCCAAAGTCTTCCGGCGGGGCTATGCGCTTGGCTTTGTACTCTGCGTAAGCCTCGTGGCGAAAGCTGGGGCCCGGCGCGTCGAAAACGACAATAACGCAGTCGCCGTCTTCCTTCAGCAGCTTTAGGAGGGCCCTGGCGAAGCCGTAAACCGCGTGAACAGGCTCGCCGCGGCCCGTCGTCAGACCCGCGTCTTTGAGCGCGTAGTAGTTGCGAAACGCCAGGTGGTGTCCGTCCACCAAGACTATCTTTTCCGGCTTGCCGCCGAATAGCGCGGGCTGCTCTAAAGAACTCACTGTAGCGCCACCACCTTTGCAATTCCCTTGCTGGCGTTTCTGAGCGCGAGCTCTAGATCTCCCGCCAGCGGCTCAGCCACCCGCAACAACCAGGTAACTTCAGCGGAATCGTAGGATTCTGATACTTTTTGCGCCCCGTGTTCGGCCAGCAAATGGTACAGCCGAGCGGCGACGTCGTGCGGCATTCTTACCTGCAACAGTCGGTAGACCGGAACCTCTACCAGGCGGGCGCGCCGCAAACACTCAGCCGCGACACCGCCGTATGCGCGAACGAGGCCCCCGGTCCCCAGTTTGACGCCGCCGAAGTAACGCGTCACGACCACAATGACGTGCTGCAGGCCGTGACCGTTTATAGCCCTCAGGATAGGCTGGCCCGCCGTTCCTCCCGGCTCGCCGTCGTCGGAAAAGCGGTATTGCTGGTCTATTTGATAGGCCCAGCAGTTATGCGTTGCGGCGGCGTCGCGCACCGCCTGCAGGAAAGTCTGCGCCTCCTCCGGCGAGTCGGCTCGAGCCGCCTGGCAGACGAACCTGCTCTTCTTTATTGTTTCTTCGTAGCCCGCCGGTTCGGCTAGAGTTCGCATATTCCAATCATGCCATTACTTACGCACGCTCGGCCACAAGGGCGCGTTGCGCAGATATCCCCCGCTGGCGCGCTGGGTGTGCTCGACTGTAATGAAAGCCTGAGGGTTAAGGTCCCTGATGGTCTTGAGGAGCTTCTTCAGCAGTCTGCGTTGGGTCACCACGAAAATTAGCGATATCTTACCCTCGCGCCCTTCGCCGTCGAAGGAGGTAACCCCGTAGCCCATCCCGCGCAGCTTGGCGATCAGCTCGGACGCGTCTTTGCGCGTTATTACCCTGAGAATTACCTGCCCCGGCGCCAACCAGCCCTCAACGGTCATCCCCAGCGCGGTGCCCGTAGCGAAACCCGCCGCCCATCCCAGGTACTGCGCGGGTGAGGATATGTGCGCGAATACGCGGGTTATGGCGAATAGCCAAATCAGCGACTCGAAAAAGGCCAGCAGCGCCGCCGTTCCTCTTTGCCCCCTGACCATGTAGAGCATTCGCACGGTTGACAACGGCACGTCTAGTAAACGCAGAGCAAAAACAACAGCCGCGGCTAACAAAGTATCCATTCAGACCACTTTCCCCAAAGCTCTTTCCATGACCTCTAACGGCGCCTTTCTGCCGGTCCATAGCTCGAAAGAGCGCATGCCCTGCCCCAGCAGCATTTGCAGGCCGTCTATGGTCTCTAGCCCCGCCGCCGCCGCGTCCGCGAGCAGTTTTGTCCGAAGCGGCGAGTAGACGAGGTCGACCACCACTCCTGCCTCCGGTAAAACCCCCGGCGGCAGCGGCGAAGACGCCCCGTCTTCGAGGCCCACCGAGGTGGCGTTTATCAAAAGGGGCGTTCTCCTCACGGCTTTTTCCAGTTTAGCAGGCGCCACCAACCAAGCCCCCAGTTGCTGAGCCAATTCCTCCGCCCGCGCTAAGGTGCGGTTGGCCACCCCTACCAGCCAGCCCTTCTCAACCAGCGCGTACACTACCGCTCGGGCGGCGCCGCCGGCTCCCAATACCAGCGCTTCGCCGGGCAGTACGTTGTGGCGCTTCAGGCTCCAATAAAATCCTGCGGCGTCGGTGTTGTACCCCCTCAAGTAGCCGTCTTCGTTGACTATGGTATTCACCGCGCCTATCTTCCTGGCGTCCTCGCTGACGTCATCCAGCAAGTCCATGACAGACCTCTTGTAGGGCACGGTAACGTTTACGCCTGCGTAATTCGCCGCCACCTCTCGCAAGCGCGCCGGCAGCTCGGCGGGCTTGGTGGGCAGCAGCAGGTACTCACCGCTTATGCCCAAGTGCGCCATGGCCGCTTGCTGCATCCGCGGGCTCAGAGAATGCTCTACCGGATAGCCGACCAGACCTAGCTTCACGTGCCCCATTCTTGCAGCATTTCGTTGGTAAGGCCAGCGTGAACGTCACTCAGCGGCTTGTAGAGTTACAATCTTCTTTGTGAACGATACTTTCTTGAAGGCCGCGCGGCGCCAGAGCACCAGCTACACTCCCGTTTGGTTCATGCGCCAAGCGGGCAGATATCAGCCGGAGTATCGCCAGATCCGCGAAAAATACACCCTGCCGCAAATAGTGCGGCGCCCCGAGCTGACAGCCGAAGTAACTCTTTTGCCGGTCGAGAATTTCGGCTTTGACGCGGCTATTCTCTTTGCCGACATAACGACCCCTCTCTACGGCATGGGTTTTCAGCTTGACATAGTGGAGGGGCGCGGCCCCGTGATAGACAACCCCATAATGACCGACGGCGACGTCAACGCCGTCAGACAGTTTTCGGCAGAACGTGACACGCCTTTCGTGTTGGACGCCATCAAAATACTGAAGGGCGAACTGCGGGTACCCTTGATCGGCTTCAGCGGAGCGCCTTTCACCCTGGCCAGCTATCTGCTGGAGGGCGGCCCCAGCAAGAACTTCATCAAGTTGAAGAGGTTTATTTACTCGCGCCCCGAAACCTGGAGCCTGCTCATGAACAAGCTCGTTAAAGCCATGGTGGACTACCTGACCGCGCAAGTGAACGCAGGAGCCGACGCCCTGCAAATATTCGACAGCTGGGTGGGGCGGCTCAGCCGTCACGATTACCAGCGGTACGTAGCGCCGCACATGCACGCCCTCTTCGAGGAATTAGCGCAACTTGGCGTACCGCTGATTCACTTTGGGACGCAGACCATGCACCTGCTCGAGCCTATGTCCGCGGCGGGCGGTGACGTCATCGGCGTTGACACCACCACCCCCCTGAACTGGGCGCGCAATCTCCTTGGTGAAAGAGCTGTTCAAGGAAACCTGGACCCCAGCCTGCTCTTCGCCCCCCGGGATATTTTGCGGGAGGGAATCATTCGCGTCCTGAACTGCGCAGGCGATAAACCAGGGCACATCTTCAATCTAGGTCACGGAGTTCTTCCCGGCACGGACCCCGACGCCGTCGCCTACGCCGTCGATCAGGTACACTCACTCAGCGGAGGTGCGGTTTGAACGTCCTCTTGATGTACTACGGCACGCCTTACGACGAATCGCAGATAGAGCCCTACTACACGGACATTCGCAAGGGGCGCAAACCAAGCGACGAGCTCCTGAGAGAACTCAAGAAGCGCTACGGGACCATTGCCAAGAGCCCCTTCAACGAGGTCTCTTTTTCACTAGCGCGTCGTCTCGAAGCCGAACTCAACCTGCGAATTCCCCGGTTTCCCAAAGGCCTGCAAAAAGCCCCCAAGCCCAGGCCGAACGATGCCGACGCCCGGGTCTATCTGGGCGGCAAGCACAACGCCCCCTTCATCGCCGATGCCCTGCAGCAGATGCTCGCTGACGGCGCCGAGCGCGCCGTAGCGTTAGCTACCACCCCCCACTACTCGCTGCGCTCCATCGCCGAGTACGAAGCGGCCGTTCAAGAAGCCCTCTCTCAGCTAGGAGATTCGTTTCCTATTGTTTTTATCAAAGAATATTACGACCACCCCGCATACATCGGGGCGGTGGCGCGGCGGCTGGCAGCCGCGCTCTGGCGCACGTCGGCCCCCCAAAAAGCCATGGTATTTTTTACCGCCCATTCCATACCCCTAAGGGCAGCCGCTGCCGACGGCGGCGCCTACGGCGAGCAGATAGAAACAAGCGCCCGTATGGTCGCCTCGCGCCTCGGCATTGAGAACTGGCGGGTCGCCTGGCAGTCCGCCGGCCGCAGTAACGAAGAGTGGCTGGGGCCCGACATAAACGACGCCCTGCGCCAGGCCGCAGACGATGGCTATAAAGAAGCGGTGCTGTCTGCAATAGGTTTTACCGCCGACCACTTGGAAATCCTTTACGACCTGGACTATGAAGCCCGCCAAACTGCCCAAGAGTGCGGAATACACTTGGTGCGCGCGCAGAGCCTCAACGACGACTACGACTACGTCAGACTTTTGGCGGACTTGGCGGAAGCCGCTTGGTACGCGGAGGCGAAGTGAAGAGAATAATCATCGTGGGCGGCGGCTTGGCCGGTCTGGCGGCGGGGTACGAGGCGCAGAAGCGCGGGTTGGACTTCCTGGTTTTGGAGAAGGATCGCGCCGGCGGCAAGGTGCATACCATTCGCGAAAACGGTTTTATTATCGAAACCGGGCCCGACGCGGTGGTGCGCTACAAACCCTGGGCGCTGGCCCTGGCCGGCGAGCTGGGGTTGAAAGACGACGTGGTGTCTACACTGCCAGCCAAACCGGCGGCCTACATCAGGGTCCGCGGCCGTAATCACCCTCTGCCCGAAGGGCTCAACGTCGTCATTCCCTCAAAACTGGGGCCGCTTGCGCGTACCCCGCTTTTCAGCCTTAAAGGTAAAGCCAGAGCGGCTTTAGACCTGCTCCTGCCGCGCGGACCCGAAGGAGACGAAGCCTTTGGCGATTTTATCCGCAGGCGTCTGGGGCGTGACGTCTGGGACAATCTAGCGGCCCCTCTTACGGGCGGGATTTACGGAGGCGATCCCGATAATCTTTCACTGCTGGCGGCCTTCCCCATGCTCAAAGAGCTGGAACGCCGTCACCGCAGCCTCATTCTGGGATCGCTGCAGACCATGCGCAAGCGAAAAACTAGCCGCGAAGGCGGCTCTCTATTCGCTTCATTCAAAAACGGTCAGGCGCAGTTGGTTGATGCTTTAAAAGCGTCCCTGGGAGACCGCCTAATAATCGGCTCGGGGGTCGAGTCTGTTGAAAAGACTAGCAACGGCTGGCGGGTGCTGAGCAAAAACGGTCCCTACGAGGGCTCGCATCTAATCATCGCAACCGAAGCTCCCAACGCAGCTGATCTATTGGCCCCGATCGGCTTTGCCGCCGCCGCAGAGCTGAGGGAGATACCATACCACTCCGCCGCGACCGTTACCCTGGCTTTCGAGAAAGCAAACATGCCGGAACGGGGCGGACACGGCGTACTCTTTGCCCGTAACGAAGGTTTTTCGGCAAGGGGTTTCACCTGGCTCGATCAGAAGTGGCCCCATCGCGCGGCCGCAGGCTACGCGCTTTGCCGAGCCTATTTTTCGGGTCCAGAGGCGGAAGACAGCCCTCAACGCCTACGAGAACTTGCCTTGAACGACCTTTCGCGGCTGCTCGGCGCTATTCCCGAGCCATCGCGGATATGGACCGAATCATTCAAGAACGCCATGCCGGCTTACGTAGTCGGTCACCTGGAGCGCCTGGAAAAGATTGTGCGCGCTAGCGCCATGACCCCCGGACTCTACCTGGTTGGCGCGGCGTACCGCGGCGTCGGCATTCCGGAAGTTATCAGAGACGGTAGAGCCGCGGTCGCGACCATCTTCGCTGAGTGACCAATTGGTTAAAATACACCAGCATGCCTTTTACCTTCGCCGAAATTTCCGCCAGCATAGAGGACGCCGCAGAAACGTTCTTGGCGTGGGAATCCGAAACCAGCGGTGTTGACAAGGATTTCATCCTAGAAGTTCTGAGCGCGCGTTTGCAGGTCATGCGCCAAGCAATCGAGCGCGGCCTGCAAAGCTCAACCGCCAGCGTAGCCGGTATGGTCGGTTGGAACGCTAAAACGCTTTGGCAAGCCGATGACCCCTTGCAGGCGCCTCTTCTTAAGAGGGTTGAGGCCTACGCCATGGCCGTCAACGAAGAGAACGCCCGCATGGGTAAGGTCGTGGCGGCGCCCACTGCCGGTAGCGCGGGTACTATCCCCGGCGCTCTCTTGGGGACCGCCGATCACTTGGAAATCACGGATGAAAAGCTAGTAAGGCCTTTGGCGGTAGCTGCCGGCGTCGGCAGCATCATCAGCCGCACCATTTTCATCGCCGGCGCCAGCGGCGGCTGCCAGGCCGAAATAGGCTCGAGCGCGGCCATGGCGGCGGCCGCGGTCACTCATCTTCTTGGCGGCGATAACGAGCAGATTACCCAAGCCGTCGCCCTTTCCTTGCAAAACACCCTAGGTCTCGTGTGCGACCCGGTGGGAGGATTTGTCGAGGTGCCTTGCGTCATGCGTAATGGGTTTTACGCCGTACACGCCGTCAGCGCCGCCAGTCTGGCGCTGGCCGGCGTGCGCAGCCCCATCCCCGCCGACGAGGTGGTCCTGGCGATGGCCAACGTGGGCAGGTTAATGCCCGCGGAACTTAAAGAAACGGGTGAAGGCGGTCTCGCCTGCACCCCCAGCGCCAAGAGGCTAGCTGGCGACCTTCTTTTGGGAAAGTTAGATGAGTAATCCTACTCAATACCAGGCTGGGCGAACTCATCTCCCAGTAACTCGTCGCTGGCGATACCGGCAAACCACTGCGCCTCGGTTATGCCGTCGAAGAGAATTATTATCTCGGCGTATTTCTCTCCCAGCAAACTACCCTGAGCAGTATACGGGTAGTCCGCCGTCATGAGTCTGTCTGCTATGCGCTCGATAGTGCCACGCGGTCCCTTGACGCGGACCTTGTAGTCCTCGAGCTCGACTTGCGGCTTTAGCACGTCTACCCCCTTGCTATCAGGGTAGCGCCTGGGTATGGGGTTTTATGTCCCTCGTCGTTCGTTCTTGCTACTCTTCAGGCGAGTCTTCTTCACCGGCGCGGGCCTTGGGCTTCAGCAGGGGAAAAAGTACGACGTCGCGTATCGTCGGCTGGTCCAACATTATCATCGCCAGGCGGTCTATTCCGATGCCCAATCCCGCTGCTGGCGGCATGCCGTGCTCCAGCGCGGTCAAAAAGTCTTCGTCTACCCTCTGCGCCTCGTCGTCACCACTCTCGCGCCGGCGCGCCTGTTCAGCGAAACGCTCGCGCTGATCCAGCGGATCGTTTAGCTCCGAATACGCCGGGGCCAGCTCCATACCGGCAACGTAGAGATCCCAACGCTCTGTCAAACCGGGCTTGCTGCGATGCTTTTTAGCCAGCGGACTGATGATCGCGGGAAAATCGTAGACGAAAGTGGGGTTTTGCAGATCCTCCTCAACGTACATCTCGAAAAGTTTATCCAGCAGCTTGTACGACGGCACCTCTATTAGTTCGGGGTGACGGCCGTCGGCCCAGATCCGCAGTCTCTCAAGGTCTAAAGGGTCAAAGTCTATGCCCGTTTTACTCTTGAGGGCGTCCACGAAAGACACCCTTTTAAAAGGCTTCGCAAAGTCGAGTTGGCGGCCTTGATAGTTAACTGCGGCGCCGCCGTGCAACTGCTCTGCCAGCAAGCTCAGCATCCCCTCTACCAGCCCCGCCATGTCGTCGTAGTCGGCGTAGGCCCAATAAGCCTCCAGCATGGTGAACTCGGGATTGTGCTGTGCGTCTATGCCCTCGTTACGAAATACTCGACCAATCTCAAACACCTTCTCGTATCCGCCAACGAGGAGTTTCTTAAGCGGTAATTCTAGAGATATTCGCAATTCAAACTCGTGCGCCAGGGCGTTGTGAAAGGTCTTGAAGGGACGAGCTTCGGTTCCTCCGGCGGTCTGAAGTATTACCGGCGTCTCCACTTCCAAAAAGCCGCTGTCATTGAAGTAACGCCGCACGAAATCGACTAACCGGCTGCGCTTGCGGAAAACCTCGCGCAGATCGGGGTTTACCGTTAAGTCAAGATAACGCTGGCGGTAACGGACCTCTTTGTCCTTGATGCCGTGCCATTTATCAGGCAGGGGCCTGAGCGCCTTGGCGAGAGGGCGCCACTCCTCTACGGCCACGGTTATCTCGCCGGTCTTGGTGGTGAAAACCGTACCGGTTACGCCGATTATGTCGCCGACGTCGAGCTTTTTGAGCTTGTTATAGAGCTGGCTGCTGTTTTTGTTGAAGTAGAGCTGTATGCGCCCCGACTCGTCTAAGAGGTGGGCGAAAGTTACCTTTCCCATGCGGCGCAGGCTTACGAGCCTGCCAGCCAGGCTGACTCGCTCCTGCCAGTGTTGCTCGGACCCTGCTCCCTGGTGCTCGCTCAGCAACTGGGAGGCGCTGCTATTTTTGTGAAAACTATAGGGATAAGGCTCAAAACCCGCCTCGACGAGAGCCTCCAGGTTGCGTAGACGCTGCGCGGTCTGCTCGTTCTTATCGCTCATCTCTTTAAGCGCCTACCGAAAGAACCGCGTAACGCCTCTTGCCCGAAGGGGTTTCTATGCGCACCTTATCCCCTTCCTTTTTGCCCAGCAGCGCCGCTCCCAGCGGCGACTCGTCGGAAACGCGCATGGGGTCTTCTAGAATCGTCGCCTCTGCTGGGGCGACTATTTGGATTGTCAGGTTTTCCTTGGTTTTCTCGTCTTTCAACAGCACGATTGACCCCAGGGCTATCTTGTCGCCTTCGGCGCTCTCAATTATCACCGCGCGCTGCAGGATGTCTTCGAGCGAATCTACCCTTGCTTCAATTCTGGCTTTTTCCCTCTTTGACTCTTCCAGACCCGAGTCCTCGTAGTCTTCGTAGCTTTCCATTTGTTCCTGCAACACCCGGGTGGCCTCGTCCAGACGCTGCTTTTCTTCCTGCAACTCCTGCTTGAGGCGCTCATACCCCGCCTTGGTAAGTTTTATCTCTCGTGCCATTACGCCTCCCGTTTGACAAGTAAAGCATCCGGCTAGGCCGGTTGTCAGGGCAGTATAACTCGCAGAGCTGCGAGCCTCAAATACAACCGTTTCCCGGCCGCTAGAGCAGGCCAGGCTCAGGAAACCGTCTCCTCTCAGCGAGTTTTGCACGACTATAAGCGTTAAAGCCGCATTCACGACTTCGCAGCTCCGTTGCGCCTCGTTACCGACGCCAAACGCGCCTTTGCTTTGGGGCTATAAGTGTAGAGCTGCATACCCTTGCTAATCCGCTAGGCAATGACCCGCCAACTGCCGCTCGAGGCGGGCGGTTTTCCTCCGACTGGCTCTTCTCGGTAACCAGCTAACCGGGCTTTAGCGCACGGAGGAACGGCTATGACTCAATATCGCCCCCAAACCGCTTTGCTCGCTGGCCGGCTGCCGTTGTCTCGGCTATGAATATAATCAGTACGCCGCCAGCCCCTGCACAGGCGACCTAATAGATTCTTGGCGCGCGCTTCACTATTTTCAGCGGTTGCGCGGGTATCTTGTTTTCGTGGTTAGATACGCGTTGGCGCTGCTCTTTTTCATCGTGGGATTTTCTTATTATTTTTCCCATATTCCAGTCAAAACGCCTCCGCCCCGCGACAAAGGAGTAGTCCTACAAGGGGTAACCATCCGCCTCTACCCCAAGAGCGACCCCAAAGCTTCCTGGATATTCAGCGCGGACCGCATAGAAAACAACCCCGCCAGACAGTTTTCCGTTGTCAGCGGACTCAAGAGCGGCGCCCGCTACGTAAACGGAAAGTTGGACCTTACTCTAAGCGCCCCCAGCGTCTCCATAGATCGCAACGACAATCTGACCATGCCTTACGCGCACATAGAGATACCCCAGGAGTGCTATCAGATTGACTTGGGGGGAGAAAACAAAGCGCCGGTTAGAATCTTACAAAATCAGGGCTTCAACGCGCCCACCTTTAAACTGAGCGGGCCGGGAATTTCGATCCACGGCGAGGGTTTTACATCTGATTTCAAACTTGAAGAGGCGTCATGGCAGAAGGGCGAGGACATAGTGGAGATGGACAACGTCAAGGAGTGCAAACAATGAAACCCAACAAGTTAGCGTTGCTATTGCTTTTTCTCGCGGCCTTGTCATTTGCGGGAACCAGCAGGATCATCAAGATTAGCTACCTCGAGGGCCGGCGCAGTGGAAATCTGCGTAAGGGGCCCTGGATCTACCAGAGCCAAAAGGCCGACGGCATCGTCGGCTCCGTCGGCGACCTCAAAATTCTTTCGCGAAAGGCTATTCTAAGCGCGCCTCCGGGCGAGAGCATGCAAAGCGCCAAAGGCAAGCGCACGGCCACCTTTGAGGGCGGCGTTACCGTTTTACGCGGCAGATTGACAGCTAAGGGCCCCAGCCTTACTTATTCAGAGGCTACCGGACTGGGGGTTCTTAGTGGCCCCGCTGAAATGCACCAAGAACCCGCTGAGGAAAAGCATGATCCGGTAGACGTGCGGGCAATGCAGATGAGCTTTGACGTCGACAGCGACATATCCACCTCGAGCGGCGACGTTAGGTTGTCCAACGGTAATCAAAAGGGCTTAGCCGACCTAGTCTATTACGAAGAGGGACGCGGATTGGCAATCTTCACCATGAACGACAAAAAGTCGCTGGTAAAGCTGACTCGCACGCGCCGGGACGGCGTCCTGGAAATCTACGCTCCCGAAGTACGAAGCCTGACACAGCAAAAAAAGCTCATAGCTTTGTGGGGGGTGAAACTAGTTGACGGCGAGATAACCACCAGCGGCGACGCCCTCTACTATGACGATAAAACCGGCGAGGCGATAATAATAGGAAAACCGGCCCGCAGCGTCAACGCCAAGGAGGGTTTTGCGATATCCGGCGGCACGCTTTTGCACAACGTCAACAAACACCGAGTGCGAGTCTATCGCAAAACTTTCAAGCTTCCTTTAAAGGACTTTAATAAGGTTGAGAAATAGTAGACTGCTCGCCGCCCTCGCTCTGAGGGTGATTCTCGCGGCCCTCGTTTTCGCCGCCAAGCCTAGCGGCTCGTGCGATAACTGTCCTCGTGTCGAACTCGAGCGCAAGGGCAAGCCGATCATAGCCGTCAAGACTAGCCCCGACGACGTCAGTGACGTTTTTGTAATCGAGTATCTCGACGTGCAAATAGGCCCGCTGGACGAAATAGACTATAAAGCTTTAACGGCCTCTATGGGCGAGATTAAGTTCTGGTGGAATGGGCGCAGCAAGATATGTCAAGACTGCGGCCACGGTGACCTCGTAAAGGCCGTATATAACCCGGACATCAGCGACGGCTCCGGCCGCTACTACCTGCTGGAGCTGCAGCGTTACGGCAAAAATGACTCCGGGCACTTTCAGCTACAAAAATTCATCATTTACGACCCCAAACCTTATCGCACTCAGGTAAGGTTTGCCGATGACGCCATGGCTTTTGGCCACCTAGCGCAAGTAGAGAGGGTAAAAGGCCTCTACCAGAAGATTTTGCTAGCTGAAGGAGCGGCCAAATACCTCCCCGACGAAGACCGTTTCACGGTAGCGCTGCGCGACTCCCCTGGGGCGGTAGAAATCGACCAGGGTAAGAGCCGCGCCTTTGGCGCGCGGCTGCTATATGACAATGACAGCGGCCTCGCCAAGCTAACAGGCCCGGTCACTTTCAGTCGCGACGGCGACGAAAAGGTTAGCGGCAGCGCCGCCGCCCTCAGCTACCAGGTAGACGACAAAACGCTGACTCTTACGGGAAACGTAGTCCTCAAACAAGGGAAACGCACCACCACGGCCAGCAGCGCCCTGATTGTCGAAGCGAGCGGCTACGCCTACCTCTACGGCGATCCGGTGCTCAGTCGCTCCGATAGCGGCGAAGTAAAAGGCAAAGAGCTAATGTACAATCTCGATAGCGGCGATATTCTGGTTCTGCAGGGTGTCAATGCCGTATTCGAAGACGCCCCTTAGTTTCGCTCTTCCGCCAACTGCAATACTTTGTTTGCGGCATCTTCGTCGGTAATGAGCACGTTGACGTAACGTCCTCTGAGAGCGCCGTAAATGGCCCTGGCCTTTACCGCTCCGCCTACCACACCGATGACGCTGCCTATCCTTTGCAGGTCCTCGTAGCCGATACCTATGACACAGCGGTTAAGCGTTGTGTCCAACCAATTACCGTCTAGATCGTAGTGCTGGGCGCATACGTCGCCGACCGCGCCGCTGCGACGAACCTCCGCGGCTTCTTCTTCGGTCAAGTACCCCGCCCTGACTAGGCTATAGTAGCCGCTGCGGGTCGTCCCAATACCTACTATCGCTATGTCGGCCCTCCTGGCCCGCTCGAGCGTCTCGCGGATATGGCGCTCGTTTATCAGCGCCTCACGCGCCCTCCTTTCCTTGACGACCAGCGGAGCGTGCAGCTGGTAGCTGCGGCTGTTCAATTTTTCCGCTAAGAGCTGCGCCAAAATTGGTCCGCTGGTAGGCGTCGCCTCTGCACCCGTAGCGCCGATAAGCTGGACAACACTGATGTTGCGATAGTCGGCCGGCCGGATTGTCCTGATCATCTCATAAAGAGCCCCGCCCCAAGAGATGCCCACCGTCATACCGTCGTGAACCCGCTCTTCGAAGTACCTTGCCGCCAGCCTCCCTACCTTGCCGAGCACTTCTTCATAACTGTCGAAGCGCCCCGCCAATACTCTGGCGTCTTTTAGACCGAAGGTCTTTATCAGCTTCTTTTCCAGTCTCGGTGTAGTATTTAGAGGGTGGTGGACGGTTATCTCTACTACACCGCGCTCTCTGGCCTCGCTAATCAACCTCGAAACACCGGAACGAGAAACCCCCAGCGCGTTAGCTATTTGCTGCTGAGTCTTCTGTTCTTCGTAATACAAAGAGGCGACTCGAGCCAGGTACGCCAGTCTGTCTTCGTCGCGGCCATGTCTTCGTTGCTTGATCTTTTCTTCGGTCTCTGTCATCAGGCTCCTCGCCTCACATATGTGATACTACCATAACATTATTTCACAGCTCTTGGCATCCGTGAATCAGGCTGGCCTGATTTCTACTCTAGCGCCTGGAATTCTTCGTTATAGTCACATTTTCTTGACAATCCCATGACTATCGGGCTAGGATGTTCACATAAGTTACATGGCGCTAACATATGTGAACGACGCGCCACAGAGGAGGATAATCCGATATGATTGACACCGCGGACCCCATTCAGCGCACCTCGCCTCCACCCCAACTACCGCGGTCAGCAGCCAAGGAGCATATATGAGCGCCTCTGCAAAGCAAACGCCGTCTACCCAAAAGAGCGAACTTCTCTTAGAGCTGAAAGACGTTTGGAAGGTCTTCGCAGGCGTTCCCGTACTCAAAGGCATCAGCTTTACCTTGGCCCCCGGAGAAATACATGCTCTGCTAGGCAGCAACGGCTCCGGCAAATCAACCACCATGAAGATAATCTCGGGCGCCTACCGACTAGACAAGGGAACTATGAAAATAATGGGCGCGCCGGCAAGGCTCGATTCACCTAAAGTAGCCCATTCACGCGGTATTTACATGGTGCCGCAAGAGCCCCACATCTTTCCTCACCTCTCTATACTCGAAAACCTGGGTATAGGACTGAGCCTGCCCCCCGCCGAACTCTCCCAAAAAGTAAGTCCCCTTCTGAGCGAGCTCGGCTTCAAGACCGATCTGCGCGAGAGCGCCGCTTTTCTTAGCATCGCTCAACAGCAGCTATTGGAGATCGTGCGCGGGCTCTTGAGGAACGCCCGCATACTCATCTTCGACGAGCCTACCTCGGCGCTAACATTCAGGGAAACAGGCCACCTCTTCGAGAGGATGCGCTACTTGGCCTCCCAGGGCATTGGGCTCGTCTTCATCTCGCACAGGCTAGGCGAAGTTATGGAGATAGCCGATCGCATTAGCGTTTTGCGGGACGGACAGATCGTTTTCAGCAATCCCACTAGCAGCGTGACTCCTCACGCCCTCATCAAAGCTATGCTGCCGGAGTCCGCCGAAGATTCGTCCGTTAGTTTCGAGAGCGAAAAAAGCAGCGTTGGCGGTACGGTCTTGGAGGTTGAGCACCTGAATAGCGAGGCCTTCACCGACGCCTCTTTCAGCCTGCACGCAGGCGAGGTGCTAGGTCTAGCCGGACTGGTCGGTTCGGGGCGGACCGAGCTTTCCGAAGCAATCGTCGGCATTGATCCCAACGCCCGCGGCAAGGTCGTTATCGCCGGCGACGACCTGCCCGTGCGCAGTCCCGCCATTTGCCAGCAGCACGGTCTGGTTTACGTACCCGAAGATCGCCACGCTCACGGTATCTTTCTCGATCTACCCAGTGTTTATACGATAACGGCTGGTATTCTTCCGCAGCTTGGAAAGTACCTGCTCTCAGAGGACAAAGAGAAAGATATTGGCGAGCGTTTTGTGGACGAGCTGAATATTAAAGTCAACAGCATCTGGCAAACAGCGGGGACTCTTTCTGGCGGCAATCAGCAGAAGGTTGTCCTTGCCAAAGCTCTGGCGGGAGAGCCGAAAGTAATTATCCTCGACGAACCTACCCGAGGCATAGACGCTTCGGCGCGCCAGGACGTCTACCGCCTGATACGCGCCCTGACAAAAGAGGGTGTTGGGGTTCTGCTAATATCTTCCGAACTGGAGGAAATAGTTGAGCTGAGCGATCGCGTTCTGGTCATGTACCGCGGACGCATAACAGAAGAGCTCAGCGGTAAAGATATTAATTTGGAACGGGTAACCAACGCCTCATTCGGAATTAGCACGGAGGCCAAGGCATGAAACGCTTTTTTAAGAGCCGCGAGCTGTTAATCATGCTCTTGTTGGCGGTGCTGATTATTATTACCGGCCTATTCAACAAGAATGTCTACAAGTTCGACTCGATCTCAGAAATTTTCAACGCCAGCCTGACTCTGACGCTCATTTCCTTGGGTGAGATGTTCGTCATCCTGACGCGCGGTATTGACGTTTCAGTCGGGGCGACCGCCGGCCTAGCGGCGGTTATCCTGGGCACGACGCTCAACCTCGGCTGGCCTATCGGCTGGGCCATCCTCGCGGCGATTATTACGGGCACTCTCGCCGGCATGGTCAACGCCTTTGGGATTACGAGCATGCGCGTGCCGCCGATTATCATGACCCTGGGCACACTGGGTATTTACCGCGGGCTAATGAGAATAATAACCGGCGGCAGCTGGATAGAAAACCTGCCGCAAAGCATCAAAGAACCCAACCGCTGGGATATTTTGCACGTTCCCTTTTTCGTCTGGATGACGCTTATAGTCATAGCCATAACCGCATATATTACCCTTAAAGCCAGACCTGCACGCTACTTTTACGCCGTAGGCGATAACGAAGAAGGCGCCTATCTGCTTGGCATCCCGGTTAAGCTTACGCAGTTCGCCGCTTATACTCTGGCGGGCTTCTTCGCGGCGCTCGCGGCGATCGTCTTCACCTCGCAAATTGGATTCGTATCCATGAACGCCGCTGACGGCTTCGAGCTGAAAGCAATCGCCGCCAACGTTCTTGGCGGCGTCAGCCTGACCGGGGGGATAGGTACGCCGCTAGGCGCTACTATCGGCGCCCTCTTCATGACCGCCGTACACAGCATGCTCATCTTCCTCGGCATTCCCGGTATCTGGGACAACGCCTTCGCCGGCATAATTCTGCTGACCGTCGTATATATAGACTACCGCGTACGTACGACCATCGAGTTGCAGCAACGGCAGTCGCGCATCCGCGGCGAATCCGGCGCCGTTGGAGGTGAATCATGAACCTCAAACACGTCTTCCGCTCCTGGGAGTTTGCCCTCTTCGTGCTGTTGGTGGCCGAGATCGCAGTGCTGGGCGTTATCAACCCCACCTTTCTCAATATTGAGAACCTTCTCTACTCTACTCTGGACTTCTCACACATACTCTTCGCCGCGTTGCCGCTGACAATGGTCATCATCACCGCCGGCATAGACATCTCCGGAGTATCCATCATGGGCCTGACCTCAATCACCCTGGGGCTCGTCTGGGTTGCCGGAGTAAATATATTCGTGGCCATGGCTATCGCCATCTTAATTGGGTTGCTAGCGGGCTTGTTCAACGGATTTTTCGTAGCTAATACCGACGTCAACCCTTTGGTGATAACTTTGGGAACGCTGTTTATGTTCGCAGGGCTGGCGCAAGGTATGCCCGCCCTGCTGGACTTGCTCGGCTTCAAAGCCTACGGCTCTGGCGGCCTTGCGGCCTACCAGTACGAAGGCATCACGGGCCTGCCTGACTCATTTATCCACCTGACAGACGGATCTCTTTGGATTATCCCCTATCCGTTCATCGCTATACTGATCTTCGCGGCCATACTGTCCTTACTGCTGCACAAGACTCGCTTTGGCCGGGCCCTTTATCTGATAGGCGTTAATCCCAAGGCTACTATTTACAGCGGCGTCCCAATCAAAAAAGTACTCATCGGCGCCTATCTGCTGAGCGCTCTTGGCGCCGTGCTGGCGGGCATAACCCTGACCTCGTACTTCACCTCGGCCAGGGCCGACCTCGGCGGCGACGCCCTACTGCCGATAATCACGACTGTCGTGCTCGGAGGAGCAGACATTCTTGGCGGCAGTGGCACGATTCTGGGGACGCTGCTGGCCGGCCTCTTGCTAGGCTTCTTACGCCAGGGCCTCTTGGCCATCGGGGTTACCAACGACCTCATTCAGGTCGTCACCGGCGCTTTGCTCATATTAGCCATGGCTACGAAACGGCTCGCGGCCGTTTACGGCGAGTTCCGTCTTAATCGTAGAACTTTGTCAAGCAAGGAAAGGGGGTGAGGCAGCTGGCTAACAAACCGCTTTCGTTAAAAGGCCATCTTTCTGGAGGAGGTTAACAAGCATGAGAAAAATATCTTTAGTATTCGCCGCAGCCCTTATCTTCGCTGCCGTAGGCACCACTGCGCTAGCCAAGCAAGTTAAGATCGCTTTCATTCCTAAACTAACGGGTGTAGGCTTCTTCGAATCCGGCGGTAAAGGCGCGGTAGAAATGGGTAAAAAGCTGGGTATTTACGTCAAGTACGACGGCCCCAGCACCGCCAGCGTCTCTGGCCAGATCGAGTACATCAACAACTTCGTCAACCAGGGCTACAACGCCATCGCGATTTCTTCTCTCTCACCCGACGGGCTCAAACAGGCTCTCAACCGCGCCAGCAAGCGCGGCGTCATCATTCTGACCTGGGACTCGGACGTCAACCCTCGCGACCGCACCTTCTATATCAGCCAAGGCACCGCCCAGCAGCTGGGCGAGCTGCTCGTTAAGATGGCCGCCGACCAGATGAAAGATCCCAAGAGCGGCCACAAAAAGGTAGCCTTCCACTACTCCAGCCCGACCGTCACCGATCAGAACCAGTGGGTCGTCGTCGCCAAAAAGACCATTGCCGAGAAGTACCCCAACTGGGAAATCGTCGACACGGTCTACAGCAACGAAGACGCCCAAAAAGCCGTTCAGGTCCCCACTGCTCTGTTCCAGGCGCACCCCGACCTCGACGCGGTTATCTGCCCTGACGCCAACGCTCTTCCCGGCACCGCTCAGGCCGCCGAAAATCTTGGCATAGCGGGTAAGGTCATCATCACCGGCTTCTCGACCCCCAACACCATGCGCCCCTACGTCAAGCGCGGCACCGTCAAGGCGTTCGGCCTTTGGGACGTCGTAAAGCAAGGCAAGCTCGCCATCTACGTCGCCAACATGCTGGTGCAAGGTAAAAAACTGCACGTCGGCGACGAGTTTGACGTACCCGACGTGGGCCACGTCAAGGTATCCCCCAACTCTATCCAGGGGTACACCTACCAGGGCGACGTCAACAACGGCATCATCCTTCTTCCCGAGCGCGTTGTCTTCACCATCGACAACATCGACAACTACGACTTCTAGGATTCTCTCGTCCAGGGCGGCGCGCGCCGCCCTGGATGCCATAGCGGAGGAGTTATGCGGCACATCCTAGCCCTCGACGCTGGTACCGGCAGCGGCCGCGCCGTTTTATTTGACGAAAACGGACGACAGCTTGCCTCGGCGTCGCGCGAATGGACCCACAAAGAAGAACCGGGGTTCCCCGGCTCCATGACCTTCGCCAGGGACGAGAATTGGTTGATGATAAGCGACGCCATCAAAGAGGTCCTGGCTCAAGTCCCCGGGGCTAACATCTCCGCCGTTAGCACCACCAGCATGCGTGAAGGGATTGTGCTGTACGACGAAGATGATAACGAGCTGTGGGCTTGCTCCAACGTAGATGCGCGCGCCTTCGCCGAGGTGTCAGAGCTGAGGCGGTCAGACGACTCCCTAGAAAAGTGGGCTTATCTGCGCTCGGGGCAAACCTTCGCTCTGGGTGCGGCGCCGCGACTGCTCTGGCTCAAAAAGCACCAGCCTGACACCTACGAACGCTCGGTGAAAATGGCCATGTTGTCCGACTGGATAGCCGTCAGACTGGGGGCGAGTATTGCCTTGGACCCCTCCAACGGCGGCACTACCGGACTTTTTAATCTTTCGACTCGCAGCTGGGATCCCGAGTTGTTCGAACGTCTTGGGCTAAAGACAGATTTTTTAGATACTCCGGTCTACGAAACCGGTACCGTCATAGGAGAAGTGTCTGCAAGGGCGTCGGCGCAGACCGGCATTCCCGCCGGCGTTCCCATCGTCATGGGCGGCGGCGACGCCCAGCTGGGCGCGGTGGGGGTTGGCGCCACCAGGAGCGGCGACGTAGCTATTTTTGGCGGCTCATTCTGGCAGCAAGAAGTCAACCTCGCCAAACCGCTGGCGGACGAAAGCGGGCGAATTCGCATGAACTTCGCATCGCTGCCGGGAATGTGGCAGGCTGAGGCCATCGTCTTTTTCCCTGGAATAGCTGCGCGCTGGTTCCGCGACGCCTTTGCGCCCGACTTGAAGGCGCAAGCGCAAGATGCGGGACGCGACGCCTACGAGCTGCTCGAAGAAGTTGCCGCCAAGGTGCCGCCTGGCTCTTACGGCATTACTCCGGTGTTGTCAGACGCCATGAATTACATGCACTGGCGGCACGCGGCGCCTTCGTTTGTCAATTTCCCCCTTGACCCGGAGAAGTCTCACCGCGGCGCCTTTTTTAGAGCCCTGCAGGAAAACGCTGCGATCATCACCCTGGCCAACCTGCGGCTCATCGCCGCTCTGACCGGCAGATTTCCCGAATCGGCAATCTTTGCCGGCGGCGCCGCCAAGGGTCGGCTCTGGCCGCAGATAGTAGCAGACGTGCTGCAAATACCTCTGCGAATTCCATTGGTGAAGGAGGCGACCTCTCTCGGCGCGGCTATCGCGGCGGGGGTTGGCGTCGGCATTTACACCGACGCGGCTGCGGCGGCGGATGGCCTGGTCAGTTGGGACAGAACCGTCGAGCCCAATCCTGCAAACTTTGAAGCGTATCAAGAGGCGTTCCAACGCTGGCAAGAAGTCTACCCGGCGCAGCTCGAGCTGGCCGACCGCGGCGTAACCGCTCATATGTGGCGGGCACCCGGAGAATGAGTCAAAAAGGAGGACATCGTGAAACCATTTGTCATTCATGAAGAAGACGTAGAGTACCGCTTTGACGGCGTTTCCGGGCCCAAGTACCTCATGCGCGGTCCGCGCTCTGACTTTGGCATGGTCGTCATTACTCCCGGAGAGGATTTTGAGACCCACTACCACCGTAAAATCGAAGAGAACTTCTTCACCCTGGAAGGCGAAGTAGACATCTACATCAACGGTGAGAAGATCACCCTGCACCCGGGGGAACTTTGCCACGTGCCGCCGATGCACCCCCACTATCTGATAAACAGAGGAAAAGTGCCTTGGAAAGCTATTTTCGTCAAGGCTCCTTACGACCCCAAGGACAAGGTAAACGTAAACTGGCTGCCGGGTCAGCCCCTACCTGATATTTCGTGATCGCCTATTTAAAACTCGCCCCGCCATTTGGCGGGGCTTTTGCTAGCTACCGCTGGCCGGTAGACTTGGTATCGCGGACGTCGAGCACTTCCTCCCCGGCGTTACGCAGGCGGTCTACTACGGTTGCGATCTCCTCACCGGTGACCCTGATGACGATTATCCTCTTGCCGTCTTTCTTTCCCGCGGTCGCTACGGAGAGAATATTGCTCGGTTTTACCGCTGCGCCCAGGCGCTCTAGGGCACCCGGCTTGTCTTCCACGTCCAGGGTTATTCGCAGGCCGCCTTCACGCAGACCCATTACCTCGATGAAGGCTTTGAGCAGGTCGGTTATGGTAATTATGCCGACCAGCCCGCCGTCTTCAACCACCGGCAGTCCGCCTATGCGGTACTCCTCCATCAGCAAGGCGGCTTCCTCGATTGTTTCATCGGCGCTTACCGTGATAACCGGCTTAGCCATGACCTCGGCTACGGTTAGTTTCGCGAGCAGGTAATTTAACTCCCATACCGATAACGTCGTCGCTTTGGACGGCATAGCGTCTTTCAGGTCTTTGTCGGTGACTATGCCTACCAACCTGCCCGCCTCCACCACCGGCAAGCGACGGTACCCCTGGTCCTTGAGCGTTCGTATTGCGTCCAGGACTGGCGTTTCCGGGCTGATCGTCTTTGGATTGGGCGTCATCCAATCTTTAACCAGCATTTTGCACCTCCTTACCGCCTATTCTAACCGCCAAAGCGCCTCTCACACCGCCTTCACTGCCTAACCTTAGACTCTTGGGGATGAAAAGAACCGCTACGATAACCATTGCCTTGCTCATGGCGCTAGTCGGAGTGCTTGGTCTCAGCCAGAGCAAGGACGTACCCAGCAGGGTCGGCTACATCGACGCGCAGAAAGTAATCGAATCCCACCCGCGCTTCTCCGAGGTCAAGGCCATTCAGGACAAAGCCGACAAGGAAGTTAAGCCCTTGGTTGATCAGATCAAAGCCTTGAGCCAGAAAATTAAAGACGGCAGCGCCAGCAGCAAAGACCGCCAAGACCTGCAGTCGTTGCAAAAGGTCTACGCCCAAACGAGCAAGAAGTGGCAGGACAAGATAAATACGGTTCTGGCGCCCATCACCAAGGAGATTGACAAAACGATCGCGCAAGTCGCCGTTCAAAACGGTTTTAGCATGGTCCTGAGCGCCAACGTCGCCGGACAGTCTGGCTTGGTCGTCTACGCCTCCCCCGACTCCGATTTGACCGAACTGGTCATCAAGGCGCTAACCAGCGGGAAGTAATACTCTTCACCAGTTCTGAGCCCGCCATAGGCGGGCTTTTCATTATCGACCAGTTACAATACGTAGGTGGCTGGAAAGAGAAGTAAAAAACGCGATAGCGAAAAGTTGGGCAAGCAGGATTATGAGCTTCTGGCTCTTGTCATACTTGCGGTTTCGTTATTCCTGAGCGTCTCTATTTACCCTAAGGTTCCTCTTTCCGGTGAATGGGGCATGTACCTGCGTCAGCAGCTCACGCATACCCTGGGCTGGCTGGCCTATCTCAGCCCTTTACCTTTGCTCTTCATCTCGCTGTCTCTGTTCCTGCGCAGACCGGTCTTAAATGCGCTTAAACACACGCTGCTGGCGACTTTGCTCGGCCTTAGCACGCTCCCTATCGTGGCCCGCTTTGACCGCCATCTGGCTGGCTGGACCGGTCGAGTCATTCACGACTGGCTCAGCGGCCAGCTAGGGCCCGCAGGGCTGGTGGCGGCGCTACTACTTTTCTTGGCCATTTTAGACGTGTGGTTTGGCAAGTATCCCTTCTACGGCACAACGGTATTTATCAAATACGGCCTGCGCGCCGGCGCCAACTTAGCGAAAGCCGCCTGGAGCGCCGTCAAAACCGGTCGCAAGCACTCGCAGGTGCGCCGTCAGGCTAGAAAAATGCTCGCCGAGGTAAACGACCTGCTGCAGCGCTATCCCGATCATACCGCCCTGGTGGCGCTGCGCGAGGACTTGACTCGGCTCAGCCGTCGCGGCACCGTTGGCGACGAAGAACAGCTAAGAATTTTCACCGAACTGCTCGGTGACTTTCACAAGCAACGCGCAGCAGAGCTGCTGCGGAGGCTGGAGGGCGAACCCCCCGAGCTTTTGGGTGAAATCGAATCAGTCGCCAGAGCCTTGGCAAATCCTCTAGAAACAAGAGGTCCTCTCTTCAAAGAGCTTGAGGATCGCCGCCGCGCTTTACTGTTAGAACTGGCTTCTCTTAAAAAGCAGTACCTGCTGCTGCAGTCCAAGGTCAGCAAAGATATTGAGGTTCTTAGCAGGAATCCCGCCAGGCTAAATGACGTATCCCTCTCTTTGACCAAAAGAAGTAAAGGATGGCGCGAGTTAGAAGAAAGCCTCGAAGAGGTCAGCAATCGCGCCGAGGCCTGGGAAAAATGGCTGCGCTGGGCGGAGTCGACGCCCGAGGAGTATCACCCAGCCGCTTTACAGATCCTGTCTTCTGCGGGCCTGACCGCCTCTCCACCACGGCTGCAAGATCCCCAAACCGATAAAACAGTTGAGACTGCCGTCACGGGCCGCACTGCTCCCCCGCCCGCGCCCCCCGAGGCAGCCGTCGACCCCCCCGTAGCAAGTGAAAGGGACAACGGCGGCGGCGCCCCTCAGGGTCTTAGCCTGCCACCGATCAAGCTGCTCGACACGCCCTCGAAACGGCGTAAGAATGACACCCTCGAGCTCGAGCGGATCGCTGCGGACCGCGCCGAGACCATTAACGAAACTCTCTCACATTTTGGCCTGCAGGCGCGCGTTGTCGCCTGGGCGCGCGGGCCCAGCGTTACCCGTTACGAGGTGGAGCCGGCGCCGGGAGAAAAGATTAGCCGCATTGCCGGGCTGGCCGACGACATAGCCAGGGCGCTGGCCGTGGGCTCGGTCAGGGTCGAAGCCCCCATACCCGGCAAGCACGTAATAGGCCTGGAGGTCCCCAACGCCGAGCGCGAGCTGGTTCGCTTTAGCGAAGCGGTCAAGCACCCCGCCTACGGACGCAGCAAAGACCGCCTGCCGCTTATCCTGGGAAAGAGCATCGATGGCGAGATGTGGGTTCGCGACCTGGCGGGAATGCCTCACCTGTTGATAGCGGGCTCTACCGGATCCGGCAAGTCCGTCTGCGTCAATACCCTGGTAATGAGTCTCCTCTACCGCTATTTACCCGGCGAACTGCGCTTTCTGATGATTGACCCTAAGATGGTGGAGTTAACGCCCTACGACGGTATTCCGCACCTCGTCCGCGGCGTCGTCACCAACCCCGCCGACGCCTCCGGCGTACTGCTCGGCGCGGTGGCTCACATGGAGCGTCGCTACAAGATGATGAGCCAGGTTGGCGCTCGCAATCTGGAACAGTTCAACGCCAAAATGCGCGAAGCGGGAGAGCCAGAGTTGCCGCTGCTGGTAATAGTCATTGACGAGCTGGCCGACCTGATGATCACCAGCCCGAAGGAGGTAGAGCAGGCGATATTAAGACTGGCGCAGATGGCCCGCGCTACCGGGATGCACCTGATACTCGCCACCCAAAGACCCAGCGTCGACATTCTTACCAGCCTGATCAAGGTCAACATTCCCGCAAGAATAGCCTTCGCCGTTTCCAGCAGCCACGACTCTCGCACCATCCTCGACAGCACCGGCGCCGAAAGACTTATCGGCCAAGGCGACATGCTCTTTCACCAACCCGGCCTGGCCAAACCCGTACGCCTCCAGGGGCCCTTCCTCTCCGATAAGGAGATCCGCCGCATTACCGCCTACCTGCGCGAACAGGACTTTGCAGATGAGTTCGGCGAGGCGTACGGCGGCGACTTCGACGGTCCGCTGGCCCTTGGCGTCAACACTAACTCGGTTCAGGGAGAATTACCGCTTGACTTTTCAGACCCGTATCTCAAAAGGGCCGCACAGATCGTCGTTGAAGAAGGTCAGGCGTCTGTCAGCCGCTTGCAGAGAAGGCTTTCCGTGGGCCACGCCAGGGCCGGAAAGCTAATGGATCTTATGGAGGCTATGGGCATAGTCGGACCCCATCAGGGATCCAAACCGCGCGATGTGCTGATAGCCCCTGAGCAACTCGAGGACTTTTTCGGCTAATACTTCAAATTAATACTTAACCGCTATCCTACCCGGCATCAACTATATTTAGCTAAAATCGGGTAAGGAGGTCAGCATGTACAGCGGTATGTTTGCGCCGCGAGACGCGGCGCACCTGCTGCGAAGAGCGGCCGTCGTCGGCAATAAAGAGGCGGCTTTGGGACTGGCCGAAATGGGCCTCAGTAAAGCCGTGGACAGCCTGCTGCGCACTCCAGCCATGCCGGCAGACCCCGTGCTGCCAGGTGACTATAAAGAGGCTAGGTCCAAGGGGTTGCCCATCATCGTCAAGCGCTGGCTCGATCACTGGCTTAGGACTCCAACCCCCGCCGCCGAGAGGCTAACGCTTTTCTGGCACGGGCACTTCACCAGCGAGTACAAAAAAGTCCGGAGACCGCTGCTGATGTGGCGGCAGAGCAACACCTTCAGAAAGCTCGGCAAGGGCGACTTTGCCGGGCTGCTCGAGTCGGTAGCCCGCGACCCCGCAATGCTTATCTATCTGGATAATTTTAGGAGCCACAAGCAACACCCAAATGAAAACTGGGGTAGAGAGCTTTTAGAACTTTTTACCATCGGCGTAGGCCACTACGGTGAAAGCGACGTAATGGCCTCTACGCACGCTTTTACCGGCTGGTCGCTGACTAGCCTTAAGAAAGCGCGTGAAAGCGGCGTCTCACCACGCTTTGCCTTCAAGAAGGAGTGGCATGACTACTCCCCAAAGATTTTTCTTGGTAAGCAGGTCGAGGGCGGAGAAGACGTTCTGGAGCTGTTGTCGAGCCTGCCGCAGACTTATCTTCGTATCGCATCCAAGCTCCTGCGCTTCTACTTGACGCCAGAGCCGGATAAAGAAATTGTCGAGAAAGCGGCTGACGTGCTCCGGGGAGGCGGTGTTTATGAGATGCTACGCTGGCTCTTTACACACGAGGTCTTTTACCAAGACGAAGTGCGCCTTTCCCTGACAAAATCGCCATTCGAATTCTTGGTTGGACTGCTCTACGCCGCACCCGTGCGTCTCGAGCAGAGGGCGGCGAGCGGTATTCTCGCGACCATGGGACAGCTGCCCTTCCAACCGCCGGGTGTGGAAGGCTGGATTAGCGGCGAAAGGTGGTTGGAAGACTCCCCTCTATTAGTGCGCATGAAGCTTCTCGCTAGAGCCGAGAAACTTGAAAGTGATCTTTTCGTTTTTGCCGACGGCTACTCGGCTAGCCCGTTAGCGGCCAGCCCGGAAGCGCAGTTGCTCTAGGAGGAATGATGAATCGCAGAGAATTTATTAAACGAAGCGCGACGGCGCTTGTGGCGGGCCGCGCCGCTCCCGGCTTTTTGGCGCGCGCGGCGGCGGCGGCTAGGGCTCGCAATAAAATACTGCTGATAGTACAGCTGACCGGAGGCAACGACGCCCTCAACACCCTTATCCCCTTCAAAGACGCCCGCTATTACCGCAGCCGCCCCAATCTTGCCATACCCAGCAGCGAGGTTCTGGAATTGGAAAACGGCTTGGCGCTGCACCCGGAGTTAAAACCTTTGCTGCCCTTTTGGGACGAAGGCCGCTTGGCGTTCATCCCGGCCGTCGGCTACCCCGATCCCAATCGCAGTCACTTCGTCTCCATGGCTGTTTGGCACACCGCCGATCCGGCGCGGAAAAGGCACGAGGGTTGGCTGGGGAACACCATAGATTCGGCAAAAAACAGGTTTTTTGCGGTTAATTTCGGTAACAGCACCCCAGCCGCCCTAGTTGGTAAAGAACACAGTGCGCCTAGCATCAACTCGTTACGGTCCTTTAACCTTAGCCTCCGCAAGAGCCAGCTGGCGGCGTTACACGCCTCGCTGTCCGAGAAAAGGTCGGGCAATACCGAAGGTTCGCGCATAGCCATTAAAAGACTGCTGGCGGACATAGACTTCCTCTCCGCCGTCAAGGCCGCGGGCAACAAGGCGCTGTATCCCAAAAACGCCTTCGGTCGCGGCTTAGCCGACATTATCGCGATGGTGGCTGGTGGAGTGGACTCGAGCGTCTACTATCTTAAGCTCAGCGGCTTCGACACTCACTCCGACCAGCTAAACAGGCAACGAAAGGCGCTGCAAACGCTGGCCACCGGCCTCTCCGCTTTCCAGCAGGACCTGAAGAACCTCGGCCGCCAAGACGACGTTCTTATTATGGCCTTTAGCGAGTTTGGCAGGCGGGTCGCCGAAAACGCCTCAGCGGGCACGGACCATGGCAAGGGCGGCCTGCTGTTTCTGCTGGGTCCCGTCGCTGGCGGCTTGCTTGGTTCCGGTTATGACCTAGACGACCTCGACGACGGCGACCTACGCTACAAAGTAGACTTTCGCCAAGTGTACGCCGCCGTCGTACGACACATCGGCGTTCCCGCCAGCGCCATTTTCAAAAATCCACCATTGCCGCTCGATATTTACCGCTGAGCTACGGCGGTTGGTTAGAATAGTCTGAAGATGCACTTTTCGCTCCTCTACCGTCGACCCCCTGCGGGCTCGCCGCTACGCGCATATTTGCTGCTGCCGCAAGATGGTAACGGCCAGGCGCTATCTGAGGCGCGCATCAACCATGCACCCAGGGGACGACTCGTCTTACCCGCATCGGTGCTCGCCTGCTTTGACTTGGCCGCCAACGAGGACCTGCAGCTGCAGGCGGACCTGGAAACACGCGCAACCTTCAGTTCAAAGGCGCCTGTCGAAGTAACTTCTTTGCTGCGCTCATTGAGCCATGCGGCGCGCGAACGCTTGCAAAAAGAAGGCTCTGTCATTGGCTGGCTATCGCAAAATTCATCGCTGGCCCTGGCTCTGGCCTTGCGCCGGGAGGCTGAGTCGCTAGGGCGCCGCGCAACGGTGCTGCTGGGTCATCTTGCCCTGCGCGAGGCTACTCCCCACGCCTGGGTGCGGCTGTATCTCCCCGAGGGAGATTTCGAGTTTGATCCCTGGTTCTTCTTGCGCCTGCAAGACGAGCCCGCCTTCTGGCTGTCTTGGGGCTTGTCGCCCGCTGCGGACGACTATCTGAGCGGTCATGAAGGCCGTCGTCTCTGCTGGGGCGAAGTCCCACTCCCGGCTCATGGCATGCCCTGTATCGGGAGCGACGAAACGACGCCAGCTCAAGAGCTGCTGCCCTGGCCCGAAATAGACCTAGCGGCGCAGGGATTCGTCTTTCCGGAAGGCTACGAAATTACGTTGCAAGCGCAAGGCGCAGAAAACGCCTACAACATGGCGCTCGCCGCTCTCCGCGCTCTCGCTTTTGTAGTCTTCGCCCTCATTGCCTTAGGCTTGCTCTCGCCGGCAGGCTGGCGCTTGCTGCTGTACCTGCCTTACGCGGCCGTTCTCGCTTGGGGCCAGGGTCGAGCCTGGCTGCGGCTCTGGAGTCTACCGAACGGCTGGCGCAGCGCGCTTGAAGCGTCGCTTTTCCACGCCGCCCTCGTTACCGTCTTGGTTGGTAAAGACACCGTGTTACCGCAAACGCTTTTCGTCATCTACTGGGCATACAACAGGCTCGAGCCCTGGTGGAGAAAATTACGCAGCAAAGAGCCGTCCTAAGGACGGCTCTTTGCTGCCTCGAACACGCTACAAGGCTTTTTTCACGAGGTCGACTATCTCATCTATAGTATCCGCTACCGGTATACCTGCCTCTGCAAACGCCTTCAGCTTCGACTCCGGCGTGCCGACGTCTCCCATGATGATAGCGCCGGCGTGACCCATGCGTTTACCCTTGGGAGCGCTGCGACCGCCGATGAAGCCTACGACTGGTTTTTTCATGTTCTCTTTAACCCAGGCTGCGGCCTCTTCTTCATCGGATCCGCCGATTTCACCGATTACTACTACGGCCTCCGTCTCGGGATCGTCGTTGAATAGAGGCAGAAGATCCTTGAACGTCGTACCGATAATCGGATCGCCGCCTATTCCCACGGTCGTGGTCGTGCCCAAGCCAGAGTTGCTGAGAGCGGCGGCCGCCTCATAAGTGAGCGTGCCCGAGCGGGAAATTAATCCCACCCTCCCCTTCTTGAAGACGTGCCCGGGCATAATGCCCAGCTTAGCCTCCTCGGAAGAGATGAGGCCGGGGCAGTTACCGCCGATAAGGCGCACCCCCAGGTCCTTTATCTCTTTAACTGCGGCCACCATGTCAAGGGTGGGTATCCCTTCGGTAATGAGGATTACCAGCGGCACGCCGGCGTGGGCGGCCTCCAAGGCGGCGTCGGCGGCGGCGGCGGCGGGAACGAAGATTATCGAAGCGTCTACCGTGTGGTTTTTTAACGCCTCGGCCACCGTGTCGTAGACAGGAACACCCAGCGCCTCCTGCCCTCCTTTGCCGGGAGTCACGCCTGCTACAATTTTAGTGCCGTACTTCTGCATCTGTTCGGCGTGAAAACGCCCCTCGCGCCCCGTTATGCCCTGCACCAGAACGCGGGTGTCCTTGTTGACGAGGATGCTCATTTCTGCCCCCCAACCATGGTGACGATAGCCGAGGCCGCTTCTAGTGAGTTCGGGTAGAGGTAAATAGGCTTACCCTCAAGCAGCTTCTTTGCCTCTTCCTCGGCCGTACCGGCAACGCGCATGACCACAGGAACCTTGATTATTCCCTCCTCGAGAGCCTTTATCACGCCCTTAGCAACCTCGTCGGCGCGGGTAATGCCGCCGAAGATGTTAATGAAAATTCCCTTCACGTCCGGGTCTTTAGCGACCAGCTTGACGGCGTTGTAAACGACGTCGGCTTTGGCTCCACCGCCAATGTCGAGGAAGTTAGCGGGCTTGCCGCCGGCGCGGTTCACCAGGTCCAGGGTGTACATAACCAGGCCCGCGCCGTTGCCAATTACCCCGACGTCGCCGTCGAGCTTGACGTAAGCGAAGCCGTAGTTGCTGGCCTCTATCTCAAGAGGGTGCTCCGCTTCCACCTCGCGCAAGCGGGCCAAATCAGGGTGACGGAAGAGGGCGTTGTCGTCGAGGTTTATCTTGGCGTCGGCGGCTACGACGTCGCCCTGATCTGTCACTACCAGCGGGTTAATCTCCGCCAAAGAAGCGTCACTCTTGACGAAAGCCTTGTAAAGCTTGACTATGGCGCCGGCTAGACGGTTGAGGTTTCCTTCCAGGCCCGCCTCTTTGACCACCTGCCGCGCCTCAAAACCGCGTAGCCCTTTGTGGGGATCAATGGCGTATTTGACTATTGCGCTGGGGTTCGTCTTGGCCACCTCTTCGATATCAACGCCGCCCTCTTTGCTGAGCATTAGTACGACGCGCTGAGTGGAGCGATCGATGATGAATCCTGCGTAATACTCCTTGGCGATGTCGACGGCTTCCGCCACCAGGACCTTTTTTACGGTAAGGCCTTTGATGTCCATGCCTAGTATCTTGCTCGCGACCTCGCGCGACTCTTCGGGCTTTGCTAGCTTAACGCCGCCCGCTTTTCCTCGTCCGCCCACGTATACTTGAGCCTTGATAACAACCAGCTTGCCGTATTCCTTGGCTATCCGTTCGGCTTCTTCCGGCGTGTACGCTACCTTACCGGCGGGAACGGGCACGCCTTCTTGCGCCAACAACTCTTTTGCTTGGAACTCATGAAGTTTCAAAAGGCACCTCCTGTGTGCTGTGCTTCGCTACGATTAGCGACCGCGGGTATTATACCGCGGCTATTTTGGGTTATTAGTCATGCCTTACAGCTACGTGCAAAGCAATATGCGGAACCATGCCTTCCGCAGAACCAGGCGATGCGACCGCGGCAACTGCCGGCTTCGCAAGTGCTAAATAGCCTGTTTGGATACGCCGCTCAATCCAACCCTTGCCAGCTGATCACAAGAATATTGCTATTCGATTGCTCCTCACCGGGCTAGGTTGTCCGTCTTCTAAAAGAGCGGCGGGCTAGTAGGTATGCAAGACTGAAAACGATGTTGTCTGCCGGAATAAGAATCAGACGGCCCGCTGTCGGGCTCTATGTATATTCTCTATATTGCGGTTAATTAGTAATCAGAAAGCAGCACCAGTTAGGTTTGGATGCTAGCTAGCATGGATTAGTCCTCCAAAGAGGGCTCCTCGTCACTCTGGAGACGCGCGAATACCAGTCTGCCCACCTGGGTCTGAATTGTCTGCGTGATTACTACAGGAACCTTTTTGCCGCGCATGTGTGCGGCGTCATCGACGACGACCATAGTCCCGTCTTCTAGATAACCGACTCCCTGCCCCGCCTCACGCCCTGGTTTGACTATCTCCAGTTTTACTTTGTCGCCGGGTCGGTACTGCGTTCGTAGCGCGATGGAAAGCTCCTGTATGCTCTGCGCCCTGACGCCGTAGATGCGCGCCATCTGCACCATGGCGGCGTCGTTGGTCACGAGCGACATACCGCGCTCACGGCATAGGTCCAATAGTTTATCGTCCGTTAACTTTTGATTGCTGTTGTCTTCGTCTATTATTTCCAGGTCGCAGTGCTTGCGCAAACGCTCTATCGTCTCCATGCCGCGCCTGCCCTTACCGCGTTTTACAGGGTTTTCATGGTCCGAAAGCAACTGCAGCTCTCGCAGTATGAATCGCGGCACCCAGACCTTTCCCTCCAGCCAGCCCATCTCCGCCATGTCGGCGATACGCCCGTCAATTAAAACCGACGAGTCAAGCGCCTTGCCCCCGAGTTTGCGCCCCGAGTCCTTAACGTGGGGTGCAAAATAACGCATATTTTTGGTCGCCAAAACAGCAAAAACGGCCACCAGGATAGTGGCTATGAAGAGCGAGTGATACCAGGAAAAACCAGGTATGGAAGATAGCAGCGTAGTCAGAAGGACTGAGATTATCAACGCCAGCGTTACCGCGACCGTCAGCGCCAGCGGTAGCTCTGGCGGCAGGTTTTCCCAGGCGGCCCTGACTGCAGCGCTGATATTTTTGATGATGTTTTCGATCCTGGGAGCGAACAACAACCCGAGCAAGAGGCCGACCAGCATCAGGTAGACGAAATTTATGGGACTACCTAAAAAACCCCAACTGGAAAGTAGTTGCCCAAATAGAAAACCCAAGTAAATGAAAACAGCAAGGATTACCGTTCGCAATACTATCACCGCATAGCCTCCCTAACAGCCTCCTTTATATTACGCACCTCGGCGGGCCCCAGAAAGGCGTCGAAACCGGCGCGCAGACTTTCCTTTTTCCGCAACTCCAGCGAGCTGGCGCTGCGCACCTCACCCGCCAAGCCCACCTCTCCCACTGCAGCCACCCTTTGATTGAGCGCTTTACCTACTACCGCCGAGTAAACCGCCAGCGCCACGGCCAGGTCCAGGCCCGGATCCGATACTTTCAGCCCCCCGGCTAGGTTTACGTAAACGTCAAGGTTGCCCAGCTTGAGCCCCAAGCGCCTTTCCAAAACCGCCAAGACCACGTCTACCCGCCTGGCGTCCAGACCCTGACTGACCCTTTTGGGGACAGAGTAGGGGCTGCGGGCGGCCAGCGCCTGTACCTCCAGGGCTATCGCCCGCTCGCCGTAAAGTGCGATCCCGACCACCGAACCGGGCACGCCCTGAGGCCGCTCCGCCAAGAAGGCCTCGGAGGGGTTGGGTACCTCGGCGAGACCGCTGTCTTCCATGCGGAAGACGCCCACCTCGCCCACGGCGCCAAAGCGATTTTTCGCCGAGCGCAGCAGGCGGTACATCCCCGCCGTTTCCAGATACAAGGTGGCGTCCACTACGTGTTCGATCACTTTTGGCCCGGCTACCGTGCCTTCCTTTGTTACGTGACCCACCAGAATGAGCGTTACTCCCTCCTGCTTGGCCCAGCGAACCAGCCGCTGCGTGGCGTTTCTGACCGACACCAGCGATCCTGGGACCCCCTCTGACTCGAGAGTCTGAATCGAGTCGACCACCACCAAATCAGCTTTCACCTGGCGCAGCCCCGCCAAAACCGCATCGAGGCGGGTTTCTCGCATCAGGCTTAAGTCCGCGGTCACGCCCAGTCTTTTGGCGCGAATCTTAACCTGACGAGGAGATTCCTCACCGGCGACGTAGACAACCCCTTTGCCGGCCGCAAGGAGGTTAGCGGCCAGCTGCAATAGCAAGGTGCTCTTCCCCACTCCCGGCTCTCCGCCAATGAGCAGCGCCGCCCCAGCGACCAGCCCTCCGCCCAGGACACGGTCGAATTCCGTCATCCCCGTCGAGAGGCGCTTCTCTTGTGATGAGTCGACCTGCGACAGCGTAGTAATCTGAGCCGGAGTAGTTGTGCTTTCTATGTTAATTGATTCAGCTTCTCTCTCAAAACTGCCCCAAGAACCGCAGTTGGGGCAACGGCCTAGCGGCTTGGGGACTCGGTAGCCGCACTCTATGCAGCGATAGGAAATCTGTGGCTTTGCCACCGCCCGCCTCCTAACGCCCAGCAAAACGACCCGATGATGAACCCAGAGAAGCCGCTACCTATACTAGGCTCACCTCACCTGTTTCGAAAGCGAGTTCACCGTTTCTGAGGCTTACGTACAGCCGCTTACCGCGCTTTTGCAATAGCTTTTGCGAAAGCGGGTCTTCTACCATGCTGCGTATCAGGCCGCGCAACACCCTCGCCGACCCCTTCTTGGGGGCGCTGTCCACAATCCAAGCAGCTATGCCGGGCGAAAACTCAACGTAAACCTCACGGCTCGCCAGTTCCTCGGCGATCTCATTGAGCATCAGCGCGGCTACCTGTACCAGCTCCTGCTCTCCCAAGGTCCTGAAGCGTATTACCTCATCCAGGCGGTCCAGGAACTCCGGCGTAAAGAGCGCCTTGAGGGGCGATTCGCTGTCTACCTCGCTCTCGGTAAAACCGATTGCAGGGCCGACGTTAAAGCCGGTATTAGAGGTCATTATCAAGATAACGCGGCGGAAGTCTACCGTGCGCCCCAAACCGTCCGTCAGGCGGCCGTCGTCCAAAACCTGCAAAAATGCGCCGTAAACGTCTGGATGCGCCTTCTCTATTTCGTCCAGCAGAACTACGCTGAAGGGTTGGCGCCTGACCGCCTCCGTCAGTCTGCCCCCCTGCTCGTGTCCCACGTATCCGGGAGGCGCCCCAATGAGCTTGGAGATAGAGTGCGGTTCCTGAAACTCCGACATATCGAAACGGATTAACGAACGTTCGCTGCCAAAGAGCGTTTGCGCCAAAGCTTTGGCGAGCTGCGTCTTGCCCACGCCGCTGGGCCCCACGAACAAAAAGCTGGCGGTTACGCGGGCTCGCCCGCCAAGACCCACCCTGGCGCGGCGCAGCGCCGAAGCCAGTGCTTTAATGGCCTCGTCTTGGCCGACCACCTGCTTACGCAGCTGATCTTCGAGGACCAGGAGGTTTTCGTCTTCGTCTTCGTCTACGTAGATACCGCCCCAGGAATCCACTACGGTTTCCAGGTCGTCGCGGCTAACCGTCGGTGTGTCGTCTTCGTCGGTAAGGACCGGTAAACCCAAAGATGCGTTGAGGCGCACGCGGCTGGCTGCCTCGTCTATTAGGTCTATGGCTTTGTCGGGGAAGTTGCGCCCGGGGATGCCGCGTTCGCCGATGCGCACCGAGGCCTTGAGGATTTCGTCGGGGATGGCCACCCCGTGATGCGCCTCGTAACGGGGGCGCAGGCCCTTGAGTATGGCCAGCGTTTCTTCGGGGCTGGGCTCCAAAACTATTACCGGCTGAAAACGCCTCTCTAGGGCGGCGTCTTTTTCTACGTAGCGGTGGTATTCGCCGGTGGTGGTGGCGCCGATCAGCTGAATCTCACCGCGCGAAAGCGCCGGCTTGAGGATGTTGGCCGCGTCAAGAGTCCCTTCGGCCCCGCCCGCGCCTATGAGAGTGTGCAGCTCGTCCATGAAGGCTATTACCTTGGCCGTTTTTAGCTCCTCGATTATCTGGCGCAGCCGTTCTTCGAATTCGCCGCGGTATTTGGTGCCGGCCACCACCCCCGCCAGGTCGAGGGCCACCACGCGCGCGTCCTTGAGCACCGGCGGCACCCGGCCCTCTACTATGGCCCTGGCCAAACCCTCGACTATGGCCGTCTTTCCTACCCCGGGGTCGCCTACCAGTACCGGATTGTTTTTAGTGCGACGGGCCAGAATCTGGATGACCCTGTTAATCTCGTCTACCCGCCCGATAACCGGGTCTAGTTTTCCTTCGCCGGCGTCCTTGGTAAGGTCGCGGGCGTACTCGTCTAAAAATGGCGTCTGCGCAGGTTTGCTAACGCCTCCCTCGCCTTCTTCTTTACCGGCGATAACGCGCCAGCGGATGGTGTCTACGTCTTTGGCGAAATGGCTGAGGATGCGGTAAGCAACGCTGTCTCCCTCGCGGATGATACCGAGCAGAATGTGCTCGGTCCCTATCGACGGCGAGCTCATGTTGCGAGCCTCGGCGCCCGCTAGCTCCATGACGCGGCGCGCCCTCGGCGTTACTGCAGGCGGCTCGCCGCTGCGGCTGCCCTCGCCGCGACCCACAAGCTCTTCAACCATGCGGCGCATGGCCTCCAGGTTGGCGCCGTATTCGGCCAGAATTCTGGCGGCGGTGCCTCCCTCGCGCATCAGGCCTAAGAGCAGGTGCTCCGGTCCAATCATCGAATGGCCCAAACGGCTGGCCTCTTCACGAGCGTAGTGAAAGACCAAGCGTGCGCGATCGTCGTATCTGTTCAAGGCGGGCTCCTTTCTGCTGGTGCCTTGAAGAGCTCTCTGCCTACAGGCTCGTCCGAAACCGCAAAAGCCACGGTTGTAACGACTAAGCCTGCCTATATGATATATTATCCGCGCGCGCATTGCGCGTGTGAATCGCCTGTGACAAACTCTCATGAAACGGAGCCCAGGATGCGCTTTCAAGAGCTAATATTAAAACTACACGAGTACTGGAGCAACTACGGTTGCGTCATCACCGAACCCTACGATACGGAGGTGGGAGCGGGCACCTTTTACCCGACCACTTTTTTGAAGGCGCTGGGCCCCGAGCCCTGGAAGACTGCCTACGTAGCCCCCAGCCGCCGCCCGCAAGACGGCCGCTATGGCGAAAACCCTTATCGCTTCCAGTACTACTTTCAGTACCAGGTAATCCTCAAGCCCTCTCCCGCCGACGTGCAAGACCTCTATCTCGACTCCTTGAGAGCCATAGGCATCAAGGTGGAAGACCACGACGTCCGTTTTGTCGAAGACAACTGGGAAAGCCCCACCCTGGGCGCCTGGGGGCTTGGTTGGGAAGTCTGGCTCGATGGTATGGAGATTACTCAGTTCACGTACTTTCAGCAGGTGGGCGGCTTGGACGTCAAGCCTGTCAGCGTAGAGATCACCTACGGCCTCGAGCGCATCGCCCTCTATCTGCAAAACAAAAAGCACACCTACGACGTCGAGTACGCCCCCGGCGTCAGCATCGGCGACATCCGCCGCGAGTTTGAACTGGAACACTGCGAGTACAACTTTCATCACGTCAACGCCGAAAAGGTGCGGGGCTGGTTCGATGACTACGAGGAGGAGGCCAAACGATTGCTGCAGCTCGAGCTAATCTACCCCGCTTACGAGTTTGTCCTCAAGGCTTCCCACGCCTTCAATCTGCTGGACGCCCGCGGCGTCCTCGGCCACGCCGAGCGGCAGGCCTACGTGCAACGGGTGCGCCGCCTGGCCGAGGCCACAGCCAAGAGCTACGTCAACAAGCACTTTGCGGAGGCGGACGAATGAACCTCCTTTTCGAGATAGGAACCGAAGAACTCCCCGCGGCCTACGTTTCCCAAGCCAGCAGCGACCTGCGGCGCATGGCCGCCGAGCGCATATCCAAAGCCCGGCTCACCTTTGCGGACATCGAGTCATTCGCCACGCCGCGGCGGCTGACTCTCATCGTCAAAGGGCTGCCCCCCGCCAGCGAAAGCTACCTGGAAGAGCGGCGCGGTCCGCCGGCGCAGGCGGCTTTCAGAGACGGCGAACCAACCAAAGCGGCCAGCGGCTTCGCCCGCAAAGCCGGCGTTGAAGTAGCCGATCTTATCGTCAGGGACGGCTACGTCTGGGCGGCAATAGAGCACCCGGGTCAAGCCAGCGCTAAGCTGCTGCCGCCCATCCTGGCGGGTTTGATCCGCGACCTGCCTGCGTCCAAGAAGATGATCTGGGGTAACGGCGAAGGCCCCTTCGTAAGGCCCCTGCGCTGGCTGGTGGCGCTCCTGGACGAAGAGGTGTTGCCACTGGAGGTCTTTAACGTGGGCGCGGGCAATACCAGCCGCGGGCACCGTTTCCTGGCGCCTCAGGAAGTGCGCGTTAGCCCCGAAGGCTACCGTGATCAGCTATACGACGCCTTCGTTGTAGCGGACCCTTCTCAGCGCCGCGAGCGGGTTGCGCTTGAAGCAGACACCCTCGCTCTCAGCGAGGGTTATCGGGCGGAGCTGCCCGCCGACTTGCTAGAAGAGGTTACTAACCTGCTGGAGTGGCCCCTGGCCATACTCGGCTCCTTCTCCGAAAAATACCTGGAGCTGCCCGACGAGGTGCTAGCAACGGTGATGATCAAGCACCAGCGCTTCTTCCCGGTCAGCGTTAGCGGCGGCAAGCTCGTCAACAAGTTCATCGGCGTCTCCGGCCACCAGCCAAAAGACCTGGGGATAGTGCGCAAAGGCTACGAGCAGGTCTTGGAAGGCAGGCTCTACGACGCCCTCTTCTTCTGGCGTGAGGACCTAAAAACCCCCTTGCCGCAGCACCACCAAAAACTTTCCGGCATCAATTTCCAGCACAAGCTCGGCACCATGGCCGACAAGGTTAGCAGAATTGCTCGCGCCGCCTCGAGCCTGGCCGCCCCAGTCAGCGCCGACGCTAAGCTCTTGCAGCAGGCGTCCGCCCTCTTCAAATCAGACCTGGGAACGCAGATGGTTTATGAGTTTCCCGAGCTGGAAGGCGTCATGGCGCGCGCCTACGCCCTAAAACAAGGATACCCGGCAGAGGTAGCCGCCGCCTTGCAAGACTCGGTGCTGCCCGCCGCCGGCGCTTCGGCCCTGCCCCAGAGCCGCGAGGGAGCCTTGCTGGCGGCATTAGACAGGTGCGACACCCTCGTCGGCTTTTTTCAAATAGGCAAGCGTCCCAGCGGCTCCGCCGACCCTTACGGCCTGCGTCGCGCCGCCGTGGGGCTTTTGCGCATCCTTGGCTCACAGGGCTGGCGCCTGCCAGCTAGGTCCTTTCTCGAAGCCGCGGCGGACTCCTACCGAGACTGGGGTCTGCCGGTCGGCGAAGAAACCGTTAATTCGGTAGAAAGTTATCTTAACGAGAGGCTCGAGTCTTTACTGGCGGAAGCGGGCCTGCCCACCCTGGCCATCAGGGCCGCCAATACCCAAGGGTCTGTCTATGACCGCATGCTGCGCGCCGTACTGATTTACTCGCTGATGCAAAAACCCGAGTTCGCCGAGCTAACCAGGCTCTATAAACGCGCCGCCAACCTGGCCGAGCAAAGCCAAAGCGCCGCCGAGCCAGAACCGGGCCTTTTCGAAAGAGATGAGGAAAAGCGCCTCTACGAGGCCCTGCCCGCCGTAGGAGAAGCGCTAGCCTCCCTCCTGCGCGAGGGGGCCGAGCTGCTGCCGCCCTGGGATCCGGCTGCGGTCCCCCCTAGCGCAGACTTGACAGCGCTCGAGCCGGCGCTGCAACAGATTTTGCGCCTGGCCGAGTCTTTAGACCCCTTCATGGACAACGTCTTGGTCATGGTAGAAGACTCGCACATCCGCGAAAACCGCCTTGCGCTGCTGCGCCGCGTGCGCGACTCGCTCGCAGCCCTCGGCGCACTGGAGGTTCTGGGCGGCTGAGGGGCTTAGCGCCATTTGCAACTTGCCCAACTGCACTCTGCGTGCTAGCGTTTTAATAATCTTCAGCGCTCCTAGCGCTGCCGGAGGTAATATGCGTCTCGCGATAGTAGGAGCCACAGGTGCCGTAGGACGAGAACTCTTGAACGTTCTCGAAGACCGCAACTTCCCGGTTGATGAGCTAACACTGTACGCCAGCTCGCGTTCCGCCGGTAAAACCGTGTCCTTTCGCGGAGAAACCCTAACGGTAAAAGAAACTCCGAGTGCGGCGATAGACGCCGACATAGTCCTAGCCAGCGCCGGCGGTTCCATATCGAAAAAGCTGGCCCGCACTTGGTCGTCCAAAGGCGCTCTGGTGATAGACAACTCCTCGGCCTGGCGCTATGACCCTGACGTTCCGCTGGTCATTCCCGAGATAAACCCCCAAGACGCGAAAAATCATAACGGCATCATCGCCAACCCCAACTGCACTACCGCAATTCTGGCGGTAGCCTTGTGGCCTCTGCACCGCGCGTTCAAAGCGTCGGCGGTAATAGTCAGTACGTATCAGGCCACCAGCGGCGCGGGCGCGGAAGGCATGAACGAGCTACTGCACGAAACCGAGAACTATCTAAACGGCAAGAAGCCCGGCGGCTCCGTTTTTCAGTATCCCATTCCCTTCAACGTCATCCCCCACATCGACTCCTTCCAAGACAACGGCTACACCCGCGAAGAGATGAAGGTTGTTTGGGAAACACGCAAGATCTTCGGCGCCGCGGAGATGAAAATTAGCTGTACCGCCGTCAGAATCCCCACCCTGCGAGCGCACTCCGAAGCGGCCACCGTTATTTTCGAAAAGCCCGCCTCTGCTGCGGCCGCCCGCGACGTCTTGGCTTCTTCGCCCGGCGTCAAGGTAGTAGACGACCCCGCCAACAACCTCTACCCCATGCCTCTCAGCGCTAGCGGAAAGTGGGACGTAGAAGTGGGTCGTATTCGCAAGAACATCGCCTTTGAAAACGCGCTAGACTTTTTCGTATCCGGCGATCAACTTCTCAAGGGCGCCGCCCTGAACACTGTTCAGATAGCAGAACTCTTCATCTAGCGCGAGTATAATTGCTTTGAGGAGGTGTCTATGGCGGTTTACAAGAAAATCGAGCTCGTTGGAACCAGCTCTTCCAGCCTGGAAGACGCCATCAACAAAGCCATAAGCAAGGCGTCCGAAACGCTCCACAACCTCGATTGGTTCGAGGTCAAGGAGATTCGCGGCGGCCTCAGCGGCGATAAGGTAAAAGAGTATCAGGTGGTATTGCAGGTCGGCTTCCGCTTGGACTAATAATGTCCGCAGGATTCTTTGAGAAAGTATGGTACGTGCTCACCGACCCTTTGCGGGTCGGTGAGCATCTTATCCTGACGAGTGCCGAGGTCAAGTACGCTCTGGTGTGGACGCGCTCAAAAGCGGCGCTCGACTTTAGCCGCGAGCTAGCCGCCGCCCGCGGTATGAAGGTCTCCCCTCTTTATTCCTGGACGCTCAAAGACGCCTTCCTAAGCGCCAGCGAGCAACTCGGCGCCACCCACCTGCTCATCGACTACCATCCGGGCGCGCTCCAGGCGGCCGCCACCACGCTCTCTCACGCCCGCGAGCGCATCCAACCCCAGCCATAAAACTCCAAGGCCTAAGTTATTTTCTTAAAAAACGCCAGCGGTTTTTACGCAGTCCGGCGCGCGGTAAGCGTAGGGCTCTGGGTCATGAAATTGGGGATACAGGACGTTGGCTGGCCATGCACAGACCACCAGCTCTTCGGCTTCTACGTCGCCTAGAACCCCCACCCCGGCCCTCCCCCGGGGGAGGGAGCTTCTTTTCGCGGCGCCTCAGCCGCCGCGCCGTGGCGCGGCACGGGGCTGGTTCACCGGCTTCT
>JALSMT010000082.1 GCA_026987375.1 Thermaceae bacterium
TCGCCCACTTCATCGAGGCCGATATTCTCAGCCAGTTTGAGAGGAGTGAACGGTCCCTGCCGGCCGCCCACACCTGGCAGCTCAAACTGCTCAGAACCGCCATCGAGCCGAGCGAGTACTTTTGCGAAGGCTGCCCCGTCGACGAGGCCAGGCTCGACGATCTGCTGGCCGAGATGCGAGATATCTACGAGCAGCTTTAGCTACGCGCCCGCCGGGCTCGAAGTTATGACCGGCGCCCAGACCGCTTCGCCCCTGGACCAAGATAGCTTGTTTCTTGCTTTTTCCCCGACCCGGACCATGACTGCGCCCCCGGCGGCAAGCCTTCAGACTAGAGGCTTTCACGACGCACAGCCTATTTGAACTCCGCCTCTTGAAGAAGAAGGGTACTATTAATTTCACCCGCGCCCTCAATCTTCATCCATTCCCCCCGCTTGGCGACGGTTCCCCGGACGGGCCAAGGTTAGGGCGTAGCGCGGTGTCCGCGCTGAGGACGAGCCAAACTTGGGTAGCCGCGTCAGCGGAGCAAGTTTTTTCGTTTTCCGCTTGGCTGCTTGCTGTGCGGAGGGAACGTCGTTGCAGAGCGATCGACGCCGGCGCGGGCCAGAGCGAGGCCGCCCGAGCAGGTGCGGGCCCCGGCTTTAGAAAGGCTGAAGAAGGGGCTCTCTCTAAAACAGCGGAGAATTGTCTTACAGCTCTCTTAGGCCGCGGTGGGGGTTCTCTAGGCGCCTTTGGCCCGAGAAAGGGGTTCCGCTCGAATGGCGCTCGACCCGTGAGGCGTCTGCGGATGAGGAGGCGAAGATTCGCCGGAGGCTTGGGGGCCGCGCTGGGGCTAAGCCGAGGTTTTGCCGAGCTGGGAGAAGGCAGTCGTGGTTACGCCGCCAAACGAGCAAAGCAAGGCCGCGGGCTACTGGCTTCGCCCTCTTCCCTTGCAGGCTGGAGCAACAACCCGGTCGCGCGCATGGCCGCGGCCTGCTATAATCGAAACTTGCGGCCCGCAGTGGCCAGCCCAATAGCGAAAGGGGGTGAACATGCCACAATACGACGTCGGGATTATTCTCAATCCCAACCTCGAGCCCACCCAGCTGCAGCTGGAAAAAGACATGATCCAGGCTGCGCTCGACAAGCACAAGGCCGAGGTGAAAGCTATAGACGAGTGGGGCAACCGCCGCCTCGCCTACCCCATCGAAAAAGACCCTGAAGGCTACTATATCTTCTATACGGTCGAGATGGAGGCGGGTCAGGCCGCGCCCCTAGAAGCCGAGTTGCGCATTCGCGACAACGTAAGGCGGGTTCTCATCGTGCGCGACCGTCCCGAGTGGAAGACCAAGAAGGGCTAGTTTAGGATAGAATATTCCTATGGCTAAAGGCTTGAACCGCATACTGCTGATAGGCACCGTAACCCAGACCCCCGAGATGCGCTACACCCCCGGAGGGCTGGCGGTGCTGGAAGTGACCGTAGCCGGCAACGACCAGGTCACCACCGACTCCGGCGAAACCCGCGAGCTGGCCTGGTACCATCGCGTCAAGATGTTCGGCCGCTACGCCGAGATGCTGGTGGAGCAGCTTACCGCCGGCACCCCGGTGCTGGTGGACGGCCGCCTCGACTACCGCAGTTGGGAGAGCGAGGCGGGCCGCCGCAGCGCGGTGGACGTACGCGTCGAGCGCATAGAGGTGCTCGACCGCGAAGGCAAGGGAGACCAGCAGACGGTCTCCGACGCCCGCGGCCAGGAGCGGCTGCGCGAGGGGCTCAACCAGGTAATGCTGATAGGCAACCTGACGCGCGACCCCGAGCTGCGCTACACGCCCCAGGGCACGGCGGTAATACGTATCGGCCTGGCCGTCAACGAACGCTACGTTTCACGCGGCAACGAGCAGGAAAAGACCCACTTTTTAGACGTACAGGCCTGGCGCGAGCTGGCCGAGTGGGCCGCCAACCTGCAAAAAGGCGCGCCCCTTTTCGTCATAGGAAGACTAGTCAACGACTCGTGGACGACGCAGAGCGGAGAACGCCGTTTTACAACGCGCGTAGAAGCAAACCGGCTGGAACGCCTCGCACGTGGCCCCGGATTTAGTGGTGGGACCGGTGCCCCTCGTAAGCAGGCCCAGACGGGCGGGGTGGATATTGATGAAGGCCTCGAAGACTTCCCACCAGAGGAGGATTTACCGTTTTGAGCAGTAAACGTCCGTCAAGACCCCGCAGGTACCGCAAACCCAAGGTTTGCCAGTTCTGCACCGGTGAACTAGAGATCACCGACTACAAAGACGCCAAGATGCTGAAGCGCTTCGTTTCGGAGACCGGCAAGATTCTGCCGCGCCGCCGCACCGGCGTCTGCGCCAAGCACCAGCGGCGCCTGGCCGCCACCGTCAAAAGGGCTCGCATTTTGGCGATCGTCCCCTTCACCAACAAGCTGGTCCGCAAGTAGGAGGCGTATATGAAAGTCATCCTGCTCGAACCCGTCGAAAACCTCGGTGACGTGGGCCAAGTGGTAAACGTCAAGCCCGGGTACGCCCGCAACTACCTGATGCCGCGCGGCCTGGCCGCCATGGCCACCGCCGCCAACCTCAAGGCGCTCGAGGCCAAGATTCGCGCTCAGGCCAAGAAGGCCGCCGAGCGCAAGTCCGAGGCCGAGCGTCTCAAAGAAATCCTGGAGCCGCTGACCCTGAACATCAAGGTCAAGGCCGGCGAGGCCAAGATTTACGGCTCGGTCACCAGTCGCGACGTCGCCGAGGCGTTGGAAGAACAGCACCAGATAAAGATAGACCCCAAGCGCTTGCAGCTGGCCAAACCCATCAAAGAGCTGGGCAGCTACGACCTGGTATACAAGCCCCATCCGGAGGTTCCCATTCAGCTAAAGGTCGTGGTCGAAAGCGACGGCTAAGCTCTTTCTTTACCGCAAGCGGCGCCCTACCAATCGGGCGCCGCTGCTTTTACTCCTGCGACGACATTGACACAACGAAAATTACGTGCAGCACGACAATCAAGGCGCAAAGCGCATATAGTCGGCGTGGCTTAGCAATAATGCTAACTGATCTTAGCAATAATGCTAACTGATAGGTTTATGGGTTAGAATGCGGTTGCCAGAATTATCTATTGGCACCGCTGCTTTTTTATTTCGACCTCTTATGCGGGTGAGAAAGGAGTAACGATGAAATGGAGTAAGTTTTGGCTTATAGTGCTGGCCGCCTCTCTGACCGGCGCTCTGGCGTTCGCGCAGGCGCTCAGCCCGGAGCAGGTGGAGCAAGGCAAGCAGATATACTTCCAGCGCTGCGCCGGCTGCCACGGCGTCCTGCGCAAAGGCGCCACCGGCAAGAACCTCGAGCCCGACAAGCTGAAAAAAGAGGGCCTTAGCGCCGAGGCCATCAAGGCCATCATCACCAACGGTATGGGCGGCATGCCCGCCTGGGGCAAGCTGGGCATTCTCAAGCCGGACGAGATAGACCTGATGGCCAAGTTCTTGCTCTCGCCGGTCCCCGAGCCCCCCAAGTGGACCTTTGCCGACGTCAAGAAGAGCTGGAAGGTGCACATTCCCGTCAGCCAGCGTCCCACCAAACCGGAGACCAGCCGCAACTGGCGGAATTTCTTCGGCATCGTGCTGCGCGACATGGGCCAGGTGGCCATCGTAGACGGCGACACCAAAGAGCTGGTCAAGATCCTGCCTACCGGTTACGCCACCCACATCCTGCGTTCCTCTGCGGACGGCCGCTACTTCTACGCCATCGGCCGCGACGGCCGCGCCGAAGCCATTGACCTCTGGAGCAAAGAGCCCACCCTGGTGGCCGAGGCTAAGGTCTGCCTCGACGCCCGCAGCATCGACACCAGCAAGTTCAAGGGCTACGAAGGCAAGTACGCCGTGGTCGGCTGCTACTGGCCCAGCAACTTCGTGGTCCTCGACGGGCAGACGCTCGAGCCCCTCAAGATGGTCTCCACCCAGGGCTACGTTCAGAGCAAGGGAGAGTTCCTGCGCGAAGACCGCGTGGCCTCGATCGTCAGCTCGCACTTCAGCCCCGAGTGGATCCTCAACATCAAGGAGGGCGGGCAGACCTGGCTGGTGAACTACTCGCAGATGAACCTCAAGGGCCAGCCCCTGACCGTCAAGATGATAGACACCGATCGCTTCCTGCACGACGGCGGCTGGGCCCTCGACAAGCGCTACTTCCTGGTGGCCGCCAACGCCGTCAAGAAGATAGCCGTCATCGACGCCAAGACCGGCGAGTTCGTCGCCAGCGTTCCGGTAGGCAACAAGCCCCACCCGGGCCGCGGCGCCACCTGGAACCACCCGAAGTACGGCCCCGTCTGGGCCACCGGCCACATCAAGGACAACAAGATAGCGGTTATCGGCACCGACCCGCAGGGCCACCCGCAGTACGCCTGGAAGGTCGTCAAGATGATAGAGACCATCTCCCCGGGCAACCTCTTCATCAAGACGCACCCCAACAGCCCCTGGCTGATCGCCGACTTTACCGTGGCGCCCACCCCCAAGGCCAACGCCACGCTCTGCGCCTGGCGGAAGGACGACCTGGACAAGCCCCCCGTCTGCTGGGAGGTGCCCGGCGCCCGTAAGCTCAAGGCGCGCATGGTGCACATCGAGTTCAACAAGGGCGGCAGCGAGTTCTGGGTCTCCGCCTGGGCCAACAAAGACACCCCTAGCTTCATCGCCGTTTACGACGCCATAACGCTGCAGGAGAAAACGCGCATAACCGGCGACTGGGTACGCACCCCCACAGGTAAGTTCAACGTCTACAACACCGCCAACGACATCTACTAAACCTCGACGGTAAACGGGGAGCGCTGCAGCGCTCCCCGTTTACTTATGCGAGACGCCTCAGCAGCCTTCCTCGTGGCAGCGGCTGGGCAGGTAGTAGTCGTTATAGAGCACCTTGCCAAAGGCGACCGCGGGCACCGCCAGCATCGCGCCCCAGAGGCCTAAGAGGGCGGCGCCGCTAAGGATCGAGAGCATGACGGTGATGGGGTGCAGCTCGGTGGCGCGTCCGAGTATGAAGGGAGAGAGGACGTGCGCCTCCAGCTGGTTGGCGATGATGAAGACCAGCAGGGCTCCCAGCACCAACCAGACGCCGCCGCTCATCGCCAGCAGCAGCGTCGGCAACAGCGAGATGACGACCCCCAGGTAGGGCACCAGGTTAAAGAGCCCGGCGATAAACCCCAGCGCGGCCGCCATGGGCACGCCCAGCAGCGCCAAGCCCACGCCGACTATGGCGCCCACCAAGAGGGCCACCAGCAGCTGCCCGCGAATGTAACCCCCCACGGCCCTGTCCAGCTTTTCCGAAAGTTCCAGCGCCGCCGGCCGCCAGGGCTTCGGCAAAGCCTGCAGCAGCGCGCGGTTGACGCGGGGAAAGTCGGCTATGAGGTAGCCCGCCAGCACGAAGACGACGAATAGCTGCATCAGACCGCCGGCCAGCGACGTCAAGCCCGTGAGCAGGTTGCCGCCCTGACCCAAGAGTTTCCCCAGCCAAGAAACCAGCGTGCCGGAGAAGCCCTCCAGCAAGGAGCGCAGACTCTCGGTGCTCTGCTGCAGTATCGCCTGCACCTGCGGCGCTTCGCTCCAGCGTTTCAGCAGCTGCGGCAGGTGCTCGACCCAGCCGTTTAGGGGGCGCAGTATTTCCGGCAGTTTTTCGGTTAGCTGCGACAGCTGCACCACCACCTCGGCCAGCAAAACGCTGGCCAGGCCGAGGAAGAGAAAAAACGAGGCGTAAACGAGCAAAACCGCGATAGAGCGGCGCACGCGGTAGCGCTCCAGCGCCCTCACCAGCGGCTCCGTCAGGTAGGCCAGGGTAAAGGCTATCAAGAACGCCACCCAGACGCTGCTGGTCGCCCGCAACAGCTCGTAAATAAAGTAGAGGCCCAAAAGCAGCACGCCGACGCGCACGTAGGCGTTGCTCCAGACCTGCGCCAGTGCTTCTCTCATCTGCCTGGGGGAACCTCGAAGAGCGCCTCGGCCAGAGTCAACACGCCCTTTTTGTCTTTGCGCGGGTCAAACCCCTGGCCTAGGAACTTGCCGCCGTCAACCTTGCCCTGCCAGACCTCCAGCATCAGCCGCGCCCCTTCGTGCGTCCCCCGCACCGCCGGCTGGGTGCCGCTGTTGCCGACGTAGCCTATCCAGTCGCCGCGCTTGACTATCCGCCCCACCCGCAGGTCGGAGCGTATCCCCGAGAGGTGGGCGTAAACGCTAACGCGGCCGTCGCCGTGCTCTATCCAGACCTCGCGCCCGCGCAGTTTGTCCATCTGCTGCGGTGAGGCGCCCTTGGCCACTTCTTTGAGGAGATTCTTGAACTCGGCCGCGCTCATCTCTTGGTAATCGCGTTCGGCCTTTATTATCCGTCCGTCCTGGTCGGCGACTACGCCGGCGCCGTAGACCACCGGCACACAGGCGTCGCCGCTTACGAAGACCAGGCCCTGGTTGACGCCCTTGCGGTAGGGTCGCGGGTAGCCGGGCAGGTGCTCGGCCTGCCGCGGCAGGCAGGCCCCCGGCAGCGGCATGGCGTACTTCCCGGCCAGAGCGCCGCCGCCGCCGCTTAGCGGCATACCCGCCAGCGCGGCCCGCATGCGGTGCAAAACTATGCGGTCGTGCCGCCAGGCCAGCGTCACCACCAGCGCGTAAAGCAGCAGCGCCGCCAAAACGTACCAGCCGGGCTTGATGGACCCTTTCACACCCCCATGTTACACAACGTCAAAGAGGGCGGCCCACGGGCCGCCCTCTTTCGAAACCGCGCTTATTTGTCCAAGAGGCGCAGCAGGCGGTTCTTGATCTGCTTCTCGCTGAGGCCTTCGAGCCTCATACCTTGGGCGCGCTCGGCCAGCTCGTAAACCTTGTGAACGTGCGACATCGCCACGCGGAAGGTGATGGCCTTGCCGGCGACGTTTATCGTCACCTTGCGCAGGTTGGGGGCCTGCCAGTGTTTGTTGATGCCGGTCGTCTTGCGACCAACGCCGCCCAGACGCTTGGCCTTACCGCGCTGGGTAATTTTACGGGCCACACCGGGCCGTTTTCCGCTAATCTCGCATACTCTCGACATAAATCCTCCGGGAACGCTTTGGCCGCCCTGCCCGCCAAAGCCAGCAAACGCCAGTGTACCACAGCATGCCCCCGGCGTGCTAGACTCTCATCATGCCCGTCGTCCTCATTCCGCTGTTGCTGGTGGCCGACCAGATGAGCAAGCTCTGGGCGCTCGCCCACCTGGACCCGGCGCCGCGGCATTTCTTGCCGGGGTTGTACCTGACCCTGGTTCACAATACCGGCGTGGCCTTCGGCCTTTTCAAGGGGAACCCGCTTTTGTTGGGAGTCTTCAGCCTTGTCGTCGGCTTTCTTCTGTTGCTCTACCTGGCGCGGGCGCGCAACGACACGCTGACCACGCTGGCCCTCTCGCTCATCACCGCCGGAGCGCTGGGCAACGCCATAGACCGCCTGGGGCGCGGCTGGGTGGTGGATTTTCTCGACATCGGACCCGGCCTCTGGCCGGTCTTCAACCTGGCCGACAGCTTCGTGGTCATCGGGGTGCTGCTGCTGCTCTTGCCCTGGGGCAAGCCGCGCGGCTGAGAGTTTTAGGAAAAAGAAAAGCCCCGCTTGGGGCTTTTTGGTGGGCGGTAGAGGACTTGAACCTCCGACCCCCTGCTTGTAAGGCAGGTGCTCTAGCCATCTGAGCTAACCGCCCACGCAGCACTAAGGCTACCCGAGAGGATAGCGCCTTTGCAAGGCCGCTAGTGATCCATGAGCCACTTTTCGGCGGTCATGGCGGCGCGGGTGCCAGCGCCCACGCTGGTGGCCAGCTGCTTGTAAATCGGGTCGGCCACGTCACCGGCGGCGAAGACCCCGGGTATCGAGGTGTGAATCTCGTCGCTGACCGCTACGTAGCCGTCGGGCCGCAGCTCGACCAGGCCCTTGAGGAACTCGGTGTTGGGCACGCTGCCCACGAAGACGAAGACGCCGTCGGCGGGGTAAACGTACTCCTCGCCGCTCTTGAGGTTCTTGACGCGCACGCCGCTAACGCCGTCTTCGCCCAACACCTCGCTGACGACGTGACTCAAAAGGAACTCTATCTTGGGGTTGGCGAAGGCGCGCTCCTGGGCCACCTTGTTGGCGCGCAGCTCGTCGCGGCGGTGGATGATGGTTACTTTGCTGGCGAACTTGGTGAGGAAAATCCCCTCTTCCACGGCGGCGTCGCCGCCGCCCACCACCACCACTTCCTTGTCGCGGTAGAAAAAGCCGTCGCAGGTGGCGCAGGTAGAGACTCCGCGGCCGTAAAACTTGTCTTCGCCGGGGACGCCCAGCTTGCGGGGGTTGGCGCCGGTGGCGATTATCACGCTCTTGGCGCGGTAGTTGCGCTCGAAGGCCTTGACCAAAAACCCCTCGGGCGTCTTCTCCAGACCCTGCACCTCGTCCATTACCACCTCGGCGCCGAACTTGCGGGCTTGTTCGGCCATGCGGTTGGCCAGCTCCGGGCCGGTAACGCCCTCGGGAAAACCAGGGTAGTTTTCCACCTCGTCGGTCTGGGCTATCTGCCCGCCGGGCAGCCCTTTTTCCAAAATCACGGTTTTCAGGCCGCCGCGGCCGGCGTATATGCCGGCGGTAAGTCCGGCGGGGCCGCCGCCGATTATCACGATGTCGTAGTGTTGCTCACCCTGCACGGATCCGCCGAGTTCGCCAATCTTGAAGTCCATATCCGCCTCCCCCGGCCCCCGCTGGGACCATTCAGCAGTATATACCCCGTCGGGGGTATGGAAAACGCCCGCGCGAGCAAGAGAAACGCGCTCGAGCCGTTTGGTGACCCCAGGGGGATTCGAACCCCCGTTACCGCCTTGAGAGGGCGGCGTCCTAGGCCTCTAGACGATGGGGCCGCAAAAGCTCGAGCACGTTTTGGTGACCCCTACGGGACTCGAACCCGTGCCGCCGCCTTGAAAGGGCGGTGACCTAACCGCTAGTCGAAGGGGCCGTATGGCTGGGGCACGTGGATTCGAACCACGACCAACGGATCCAGAGTCCGCCGTCCTGCCGTTAGACGATGCCCCACCGCAGCCGGCTCGCGCCAGGCACGGACTATACTACAATCACGAGCGCTTTTTGACAACCCCAAGCGGCCGCATCGCGGCCGCGAGCGTGCTGCGGAGCGACGGGCCTACTCCCAAACCCCGTCCAGCGCCAGGCGCCGCGCCGCCTCCAAAAATATCGCCGCCGCCATACCCGCAGCGGTGTAGACCATTAGCATCACCAGAATCTGGTAGCGCGCCGCAACTAGCGGGCTCACCCCGGCCAGAATCTGCCCGGTCATCAGCCCGGGAATAGAGACGATGCCCACGGCAAAGAGGGCGTTGGTGGCGGGTATTAGCGCCGCCTTGTAGGCCGCTGCGCGCGCGGCCGTCGGCCCCTTGCCCTGACGGCGCTCCGAGAAAAAGCGCTCGGCCGCCAGGCTGACCGCGTTCATGGCGTTGGAAAACGCCATCCCGCCCAGGGGGATGAGCACCGAGGGCTTCCACCAGGGCTCGGGGCGGAGCACCAGTTGGGTGGCCACCAATAGGGCCAGCCCGCCCCCGCCCAGCACGCCCAACAGGGCGTAGGGGTAGAGCCGGATTCGCTTTTTGGTCTCGGTGCGCAGGGCGATCCAGCCCGCCGCCAGGCTCATTAGCGCCAGCACCCCCAGCACCACCATGACGTACTCGGTCTTGAAGATATAAGCCAGCACGTAGCCGACCAGAAGGAGCTGCGCCAGCATACGCGCCAGCCCCGCCCAGGGCGTCTTGCGGTCGCCCGACCAGGAAATGTACCAGTAGGCCACCAGCAGCGCCAGGGCCAGAGGGTAGAGCAAGCGAACCAGTGGAATCTCGGTCATGTCTTCAGCCTACGCCCGCACCAGCGGAAAAATGACCTGCCGGGTATTCAGCTGCCAACTTCTTCTCCCTCCCCTGGGGGAGGGCCAGGGTGGGGGTTTTAGGCGATGTCTGAGCCATAAGCCTGTCACCTCTATACATGGCCAGCCTGCATCCCGCTCCCCACTTCCTACATCCT
>JALSMT010000083.1 GCA_026987375.1 Thermaceae bacterium
GGTAAGATTTTGCTCGCAGGCTATACCTATACGAGCGCTGATAACTCCAGCAATAACATGGCCGTCTGGCGCTACAACCCTTAAAGGAGTTTTGCTGGATCTAAGGCTGGGGGTGCAAGCCCCCAGCCTTAGATGTCAGAGGAGCGCAGAAGACCTGCCTCAGAAAACTAGTGGTGTTATGCGGCGGTGAACCCGCGCGCTCGCTTAGCCGGCGAGTTTTCCGCATCGCTGATTGTATGCTGAGCCCATGAAGCTCTTTCTGGTCACCAACGTGCTCGACTCCGACGCCGGAGTAACAGTCGAGGCGGTTTACGTGGTAGCCGCCTCTGGAGAAGAAGAGGCGCTCGAAAAGGCTCGGCAAAAGGCCGCCAAACGGCTTCTGCGACAGCGAATCCGCCCGGTCGTTTTCGACCACCAGGGCGTCTCGCTGGTCTGGATGGGCCTGCCGCAGACCGGCGAAGTAGAGCACATGGAGGGCAAGACCAAACGGGAAAGCGGTATGCGAGACGGCCGCTGACGGGACCGTCGCGCGCCGCCGTCGCCGGTCCCGCCCCGCGTGTTCAGGGTTCCTTTGGGGGCGGCGTTAGTAGTCGCCGTTAGCACCTGACAACAGGGACTTATGGGCCTGCTGCTTTGGACGGCATCGGGTTAAACTTATGGGGATTGTGGTTCATCGTTCACTCACCGTCTGCGACCTCAAGTGAACGATGGCACAAAGGAGGGGATATCTTGTCAGGGACCAGTGAGTACATAAACATCTTCATCTATCTGCTGATAGCGGGTGGGATTGGCGTAGTGATGCTGCTTTTGGGCGCTTTGCTAGGCCCCAAAAAGCCCAGCCCCGAAAAGCTGATGCCCTACGAGTCGGGCAACGACCCTGCCGGTGAGGTGCACCGATTACCGGTTCACTTTTACGTAGTGGCCATGCTCTTCATCATCTTTGACGTAGAGGTGGCGTTCCTCTGGCCTTACGCCGTTAACGCCGGCAAGCTGGGGATGGCGGGTTTTTGGGCCATCCTCGCTTTTACCCTGATAGTCCTGGCGGGATTCGTCTACGAATGGAAGAAAGGGGTGATGAAGTGGGATTAGGCAGCATGTTTGAAAAGGACGTGCAAGAGCTGGAGCGCGAGGGCATCCTCTTTACCACCCTGGAAAAGCTGGTGGCGTGGGGCCGCTCCAACTCGCTTTGGCCGGTCACCTTCGGCCTGGCTTGCTGCGCCATTGAGATGATGGCCTCTTCCGACGCCCGCAACGACTTGTCGCGCTTCGGATCCGAAGTTTTTCGCGCCAGCCCGCGCCAGGCCGACGTAATGATAGTCGCCGGGCGCCTTTCCAAGAAGATGGCGCCGATAATGCGTCGCGTCTACGACCAGATGGGCGACCCCAAGTGGGTAATCGCCATGGGCGCTTGCGCCGCCTCCGGCGGTATGTTCAATAACTACGCCATCGTGCAGTCGGTAGAGAGCATCGTGCCGGTGGACGTATTTGTTCCTGGCTGTCCGCCGCGGCCGGAGGCTTTGATCTACGCGGTAATGCAGCTGCAAAAGAAGATCCGCGGCCAAGCCAGCGACGACACGGGCCGCAAATTGCCTCCCGTCGAGGCCTGGGTGAGGGGGTAGCCATGGCTCTACTGGACAAAGCCAAAGAGTACGCCTCCGAACGCGGTTACGGCATAGAGGAGGTTCACGGCCTGGTCTGGATAGACGTTCCCCGCGAGGACCTCGAATCGTTCTTCACGGAGATGCAGGCTGCGGGTTTCAACTACCTGGCCAACGTAATAGGCATAGATTATGCCGAGTACCCCGAGAGCAGGCCGCAGCGCTTCGCGGTGCTTTTCGAGATGGTGGCGATGAAGGGTTGGCGCGACGGGGACGGCTCGCGTTTCTTCGCACGCGTCTGGGTTCCTGAGAAGGACCCGCAGCTGCCCTCGGCGACGCCCCTCTACAGCGGCGCCGGATTTTTGGAGCGCGAGGTTTACGACCTGCTGGGAATCCGCTTTGAGGGTCACCCGGATCTGCGCAAGATCCTTACCCCCGAAGACCTCGAAGGTCACCCCTTGCGCAAAGATTATCCGCTGGGGGAAACGCCTACGATTTTCCGCGACGGCCGCTACATAGACCCGGAGCAGTTCCGTGCGAGCATAGCGGGTAAGGACGCTGGGCTTACCGGCCGCAAGGGCGGCGCCCGTAGAGGGTATGAAGCCTACTTTGAAGACGTTCGGCGCGCCGCGGTCAAGGATGGGGAGGACGTATGAGACCCAAAACGGACGTACCCCTGCCGGAGGAGCCGCGGGAACTGCGCAGCGAGTTGATGGTTCTCAACGTCGGCCCGCAGCACCCTTCTACCCACGGCGTGCTGCGGGTGGTGGTAACGATTGCGGGAGAAGAGATTATCGACTTAGAGCCGCACATCGGCTACCTCCACTCCGGCTTCGAAAAGACGATGGAGAACCGCAGCTACACCCAGAATTTCACCTACACGCCGCGCATGGACTACGTACACTCTTTTGCGCACGACATGGCCTACGCGCTGGCGGTGGAGAAGCTGCTGGGCGCGCGCGTGCCCGAGCGGGCGGAGACCTTGCGGATAATACTCAACGAACTATCGCGCATAGCCAGCCATCTGCTCTTCGTGGCTTCGGGGCTCCTCGACCTGGGGGCGATGACGCCCTTCTTCTACGCCTTCCGCGAGCGTGAGGCCATACTCGACCTCTTCGAGTGGGTTACCGGTCAGCGCTTTCACCACAACTACGTGCGCGTCGGCGGCCTAAAAGAAGACGTACCCGAAGAGTTTGTCCCCGAGCTCAAGAAGTTCCTCTCCGGCTTTTTGGCCAAGGTGGACGACTACCAGGGGATGTTCGACGGTTCGCCCATCTTCGTTTCGCGAGCCCGCGATATCGGTGTCATTCCGCCCGACGTGGCCATCAACCTCGGCCTCACCGGCGGCTCGCTGCGCGCCAGCGGTGTCGACTACGACGTTCGTAAGGCCCACCCCTACGGCGGATACGAAAAGTACGAGTTCGACGTGCCCCTGGGCACGCGCGGCGATACCTACGACCGCATGGTCATCCGCCTAGAGGAGATGCGCCAGTCGCACCGCATCATCGAGCAGGCCGTGGAGCGGCTAGAGCCCGGCCCCATCCGCGACGCCGACCCGCACTACTCCCTGCCGCCGCGAGAGATGCTGGGTAGCAGCATGGAGGCTTTGATATATCACTTCAAGCTGGTTACCGAGGGTTTCCACCCACCGCTGGGAGAGGCTTACGTGCCCACCGAGTCGGCCCGCGGCGAGCTTTCTTACTACGTCGTTTCCGACGGCGGCAGCATGCCCTACCGCGTCAAGATCCGCACTCCCGAGTTCGTAAACATCCAGTCCCTCAAGTACGCCGCCAAGGGCCACCAGTTCGCCGACTTCATCGCCATCTTGGCGACCCTCGACCCGGTGCTCGGGGGCATCGACCGCTAACGGAGGTTACGCATGGGTTTTTTTGACGATAAGCAAGACTGGCTGGCCGAAGTCTTTGCTCAGTACCCCGAAGACCGGCGCCGCAGCGCGCTCATGCCCCTCCTGCGGCGGGTGCAGCAGGAAGAGGGCTACGTCAGTTTTGAGCGCATGAAGGAGATAGCCGAGATCGTGGGCACCACCGCGACCGAGGTAGCCGGGGTTATGAGCTTTTACAGCTACTACCAGGGGCTGCCGACCGGCAAGTACCACATCCAGGTCTGCCGCACTCTCAGCTGTAAGCTGGCCGGTTCCGACGAGCTATGGAAGACTTTGGTGGAGCGGCTGGGTATTCTTCCGGGCGAGGTCAGCGAAGACGGACGCTTCAGCCTGCAGGCGGTCGAGTGTTTGGGCAGCTGCCATACCGGTCCGGTAATACAGATAAACGATGAACACTACATCGAAAGGGTTACCAAAGAGCGTTTGCAGGCTCTTTTGGACGGCCTTTCTGAGGACAAGCCCCTGGAAGAAGTAAGGCGCACCTTGCCCGGCGAGGAAGAAACGGGTAAGCACGTTATCGAGCTGGTGAAAGGGGGTGAGTCGTGAGTACGGGACCAATAGTCAGCGGTAAAGACCCGCGCTTCGCGCCCACTCTCTACGCCCACGTAGGCAAGCCCGACAGCTGGAAGCTCGATTACTATCTGGCCCACGGCGGCTACCAGACCGCTAAGGCGGTGCTGACCGGAAAGCAGCCCGACGAGGTCGTCGAAGAGGTAAAAAAGAGCGGCTTGCGCGGGCGCGGCGGCGCCGGTTTTCCCACCGGCGTCAAGTGGAGCTTCATGCCCAAAGACGGGCGGCAGCACTACCTAATTTGCAACGCCGACGAGTCGGAGCCGGCCTCTTTCAAAGACCGCTACATCATGGAGGACGATCCGCACCAGCTGATAGAGGGCATGATCATCGGCGGCTACGCCATGGCCGCTACCAAGGGTTACGTCTACATTCGCGGCGAGTACAAAAAAGCCTACGAGCGCTTGGTCGCCGCCATCGGCGAAGCCCGCCAGCAAGGTTACCTGGGTAAGGACCTCTTTGGCTCCGGCTTCGACTTTGACCTCTACGTCCACCGCGGCGCCGGCGCTTACATCTGCGGCGAGGAGACGGCGCTGATGAACTCGCTGGAGGGCCTCAGGGCCAACCCGCGCATGAAGCCCCCCTTCCCGGCGCAGTCGGGCCTTTACGGCAAGCCCACTACCATCAATAACGTCGAGTCGCTGGCCAGCGTGGTGCACATCATGCAGCGCGGCGCCGACTGGTTCGCGCAGATGGGCACCGAGCGCTCCAAGGGGATGAAACTCTACCAGGTTTCCGGCCCGGCCCGGCGCCCCGGCGTTTACGAGCTGCCCATGGGCACCACCTTCCGCGAGCTCATCTACGACTGGGCGGGCGGTCCCACCGAGCCGATCAAGGCCTTCATCCCCGGCGGTTCTTCGACGCCGCTCTTGCCCTTTAGCGACGAGTACTTAGACCTGCCGATGGACTATGAATCGCTCGTCGCCGCCAAGTCGTCGTTGGGTACCGGCGGGGTGGTGTTGATACCCCAGTCGGTCTGTATAGTAGACGCCATTTGGAATCTCATTCGCTTTTACGCGCACGAGTCTTGCGGCAAGTGTACACCCTGCCGCGAAGGGGTCTCGGGCTGGCTGCCGCAGCTCTTCGAGAAGTTCGAGCGCGGCCAGGCCACCCATCAAGACCTAAAGACGATGGAAGACCTGCTCGACCAGATAGAAGGGCGCAGCTTCTGCCCCCTGGCCGACGCCGCCGTCTGGCCCATTCGCGGGGCGTTGCGTCACTTCCGCGAGGAGTTCGTACACCACATCGAGCACGGTACCTGCGCGGTCCAGTCGGGACCGAGGTGGAGGTGAGGATGCCAAAAGTCAAGGTCAACGACCGCACCGTCGAGGTGCCCCCGGGCACCTCGGCTATGGACGCGATCTTCCACGCCGGTTACGACGTGCCCCTCTTCTGCGCCGAGCGCCACCTGAGCCCCACCGGTTCCTGCCGGATGTGCCTGGTCAAGGCGGGTTCGCCGCGTAAGGGGCCCGACGGCGAATGGATCAAAGACGAGTCGGGCGAGATAAAGATTTTCTGGTTCCCCAAGCTGATGGCCAGCTGCACGCTGGCGGTCAGCGAGGGGATGGTGATAGACACTCTCTCGGACGAGGTGCGCCACGCCCAGTCGGGGATGGTCGAGCTGACGCTGGCCAACCACCCGCTCGACTGCCCCACCTGCGACAAAGGCGGCGCCTGCGACCTGCAGGACCGCGCTTACGAGTACGGGCTCGAGCAAAAGTTTTACACCGGCCCGACCGGCGAGCCTGTCTATACCCGCTACGAGTTCAGCAAGCGCCACGTAGACAAGCACCACCCGCTCAGCGAGTTCATAATCCTCGACCGCGAGCGCTGCATTCACTGCAAGCGCTGCGTGCGCTACTTCGAGGAGATCCCCGGCGACCAGGTGCTCGACTTTATCGAGCGGGCGGTGCATACCTTCATCGGCACGGCCGACGAGGGTCTGCCCTCTAACTTCAGCGGCAACATTACCGACATCTGTCCGGTGGGGGCGTTGCTCGACCGCGTGGCGCGCTTCCGCGGGCGCAACTGGGAGTTTGAGCAGACCCCCAGCGTCAGCACGGAAGACGCCTCGGGGCAGTACGTCTGGATAGACGCCCGTTCGGGCCGCATCGAACGCATCCGCGCCCGCGAGAACCCCGAGCTGAACGACATCTGGATCTCAGACGCGGCTCGTTTTGGGCACGAGTGGGTAGATCAAGACCGGGTCACTACACCGCTTGTGCGCAAGGGGGGTTCGCTCGAGCCCGCCAGCTGGGAAGAGGCGCTGGCCGCCATGCAAAAGGGCCTCGAAGGCGTGCCGCAAGAGCGCGTGGGGCTGCTCCTGCCGGGGGACGCCACCATAGAAGAAGGCATGGCCGCGGCGGAGCTGGCGAAGACTCTGGGTAGCGGGTACCTGGACTTCGAGGGCCGCAGCGCCGTTCCCGCCAGCAACTTCCCGGCGGCGACTTTCGCCGACTTGCTGGAGGCGGATTACATTCTGACCATCGGCGACCCCACGGAAGAACTGCCGCTCAGCCATGTCTGGATTTACAAGCGCTTGCGCGGCGTCAAGACGCCGCCGCGCCTCAACCACGGCACGCCCATAGCCGACCTTTCGATTCGCGAGCACACGCCGCCGGACAGGTCGCTATTGGGAGCTTTCGCTCCTTACCCGACCAGGGTGATGGAGTGGGCCGAGGCCAAAGGCGTCTTCGAGCCCGGTCAGGCCAGCGCCTTACTGGGCGCTATAGACGCGCTGCTGGCGGGGCGTGACGCGCCGCGGGTAGCGGGAGTAGATGCGGGCGCTCTCAAGCAGGCGGCGCAACGCTGGCGGAAAGCCAAGAAGCGGGTTTTGTTGCTCGGCGCCGAGGTTTTGAACGACGTGGAGGCGGCGCAGCTGGCCGAAAAGCTGGCGAAGTCGCAGGGGGCGTTGGTGTTGGCCATGACGCCGGCCGCCAATGCCCGCGGGCTCGAGGCGATGGGCGTCTGGCCCAGCGGCGACAAGATGCCGCGGGCGCTGCTGGCGGCCGCGGACAACCCGCCGCAACTTCTGCTAGATCTCGCCGAGTTCAAGGTCTTCCACGCCGCGCGTCTGAGCGAAGTGGTGCGCCAGCACGCCGACGTGGTGCTGCCCGCCAAGACCAGCTACGAGAAGCTAGGTACGCTGCTCAACGTCGAAAACCGTTTGCTGGAGTTGCGCCCGGCTCACGTGGAGGCCGGAGAGGCAGAGGGCTTGATTCAGGTAATCTACCTCTTCGCCCAGGCTCTAGGGGTCAAGAGCTCCCTGCGTCTGGTGAGGCAGGCGCGCGCGCGCTTTACCGAGCGCTACAAGATCAATCTTGACAAGCTGGAAGAATTCGGCCAGGTCTGGCGTCCCCGCGTTTCCCTGAGCCCCCGTCCGCGACAAGGCGAAGGCGGCAATCTCTACCTGCGCCCCAGTATGTGGAAATCGCGCCACCTGCTCGGCGAGACGGTGCAGCGCGCCTTGGGAACCCTCACGCTGGCGGCGCACCCGCAGACGGCCTTGGCCGAGGGGTTGGACGTAGGGGCTACGATTACCCTGCAAACTCCCTGGGGAACGCAGGCGGCGCGTCTGGAATTCGACGATGAGTTGCCCAAGGGCTGGTTCTTCCTGCCGGCTCTGGGTTCGAACCCCGGAGCCAGGGTCCCTTTCAAGGCGCTGGTTCCCGAAGGAGGTGAGGCGCGGTGAGCTATCTTTTAGCGGCCATTAAGGGCCTGGTGCTCATCCTGATGCTTCTTTTTACCTTCGCCTACCTTACCTGGGCGATGCGGCGCGGGCTGGCCCGCTTTCAGATACGCCAAGGGCCCAACCGCGTCGGCCCCTTAGGGCTGTTCCAACCGCTCGCCGACGCGGTTAAGGCGATTTTTAAGGAAGACATATCTGTAGCCAAGGCCGATAAGTTCGTCTACTGGCTGGCGCCGCTGATATCGTTTACCTTCGCGCTGGCGGCGTTCGCGGTAATCCCCTTGGGCCCCAAAGGCAGCCTCTTCGGGCTGGATCCCTGGGTGGCGGGCCTCAACGTTTCCATCCTTTACATCTTCGCGGTCGCCGAGCTGGCTACTTACGGCATCTTTCTTTCCGGTTGGGCCTCGGGTTCCAAGTACAGCCTGATGGGCGGCATGCGCAGCGCCGCCGGGCTGATTGGCTACGAGCTGGCGCTAGGGGTGGCCCTTCTGGGTCCGGTTTTGCTGGTGGGCTCGCTCGATCTGCGCGACATCGTTGACTGGCAGGTCAAGCACGGCTGGCTGGCGCTGTGGCAGTTACCGGTTTTTATCGTCTACCTAATCGCCGCGCTGGCCGAGATGGGGCGCACGCCCTTCGACTTCGCCGAGGCTGAGCAGGAGCTGGTAGGCGGTTTCTCCACCGAGTACAACAGCATGAAGTTCGTGGCCTTCTATATGGCCGAGCTGCTGCACTGGATTACCGCCTCGGCGCTCATACCGACGCTCTTCATGGGGGGCTGGCACGCTCCCTTCGGTCTGCCGGAAGTGCCCATTCTCTGGCTCTTCATAAAGTGGTTGGTGTTCATCTTCGTTGTCATGTGGATCTGGGCCAGCTGGTTCCGTACGCGCTACGACGTGATGATTCGCTTCGCCTGGGGCAAGCTCTTCCCGGTAGCGTTGGCCTGGTTTTTGCTTACCGCCTACTGGGTGGCCAGTAAAGGAGGAGCCGTATGAGTGTCTATGCATTGGCCAAGGCGATGGGGATAACCCTCAAACACCTTTTCTCCAAACCGGTAACGATTCCTTACCCGAGCGCGCCGGTCCCCATCAAACCCCGTTTTCACGGCCGGCACGTGCTGACCCGGCACCCAGACGGTCTGGAAAAGTGCATCGGCTGCAGCCTTTGCGCGGCGGCCTGTCCGGCGTATGCAATCTACGTCGAACCGGCGGAAAACGACCCGCAAAGCCCCGTTTCGGCTGGTGAACGCTACGCCAAGGTCTACGAGATCAACATGCTGCGTTGCATTTTCTGCGGACTCTGCGAGGAGGCCTGCCCCACCGGGGCGATAGTGCTAGGCAACGAGTTCGAGCTGGCCGATTACGTTTACGCCGACCTCGTTTACGGCAAAGAGGACTTGCTGGTGGATACCGTGGGTTCGAAGGCGCAAAGGCGCGAGGCCGAGAAGAGCGGCAAGCCGCTCAAGCTAGGCTTCGAGGTGCCCTACGTCAGGCCGGAGCTGGAGGGGGTGAAGTACGAGTGAGTGTTTTTGACCTGCTCATGGGGGCGTTGCTGGTCGCCAGCGCGCTGGCGGCAGTGACCCTCAAGAACGCCATCCACGCCGGTCTGGCTCTGGTGGGTAACTTTCTGGCGCTGGCGGTGGTCTATTTCGCGCTCGAGGCGCAGTTCCTCGGCTGGATACAGATTATCGTCTACGCCGGCGCGGTCATGGTCCTCTTCCTTTTCGTGATCATGCTGCTGTTTGACGCCAAAGCCGACGTGGGGCCCAATCCGCTTCCCTGGATGCGGCCCATCGCCGCGGCGCTGGCGGCGCTGCTGTTTTTGGCGCTGGCTTACGCTTACTCGAGCCTGGGGCCGATCGATCCGCTGGCCGACGTTAAGCTGGCCGGCGGCTTGCCCAAGGCGTTGGGGGCCATCCTCTACGGCGGCTGGCTCTACCCGGTGTTGCTGGTGGCGGTTTTGCTATTCGCCGCCACGGTGGCGGCGGTGGTGCTGGTGCAACCACAGATCCGCAAGACGCGCATCAAGCCGCAGGTGCTGGAGCGCGACCGCGAGCTGAAGGAGGTGGGCAGATGAGCTATTACCTGCTTCTTTCGGCGTTGCTCTTCGCCATCGGCCTCTACGGAGTATTGGCGCGGCGTACGGCCATCCTGATCTTCATGTCGGTGGAGCTGATGCTGAACTCCGCCAACCTGGCGCTGGCGGCCTTCGCCCGCGGTAGCGGCAACCTCAACGGTCAGGCCATGGCGCTGATAGTGATAGCCCTGGCCGCGGCCGAGGTGGCCGTCGGTCTCGGCATCGTGGTCGCCGTATTCCGTTCGCGCCAATCCACCGCCGTAGACGACCTCGCGGAGTTTAGGGGGTAACCATGCTGCTAATACTCATTATCTTGCTCCCGCTTTTGGGGTTCGCCTACTTGGGGTTGTTCGGCAAGAGCCTCAAGGAGCCGCAGCCGGGAATTTTGGCCTCGGCGCTGACCGGAATCAGTTTCTTGCTGGTCCTGTGGGGGGTGCTTTCCGGCGGCGCCAGCTGGCAGATAAAGGACTGGCTGCCCGGCATTCCTTTTAGCCTGCTGCTAGACCACCTTTCCGGGTACATGGGCCTGGTGGTCACGGGTATAGGCTTCCTGATTCACGTTTACGCCATCGGCTACATGCACGGCGACGAGGGTTTTAGCCGCTTCTTCGCCTACCTCAACTTCTTCATCGCCATGATGATGACGCTGGTGTTGGCTGGCAGTTATCCGGTGATGTTCATCGGCTGGGAGGGCGTGGGTCTGGCCAGCTTTCTGCTGATCGGCTTCTGGTACACCGTGAAGAAGAACGCCGACAGCGCCCGTAAGGCCTTCATCACCAACCGCATAGGCGACCTGGGTTTCCTGCTGGGTATGGCGCTACTGTACGGCAGCTTTGGCACGCTCTCTATCCCCGAGCTTAGGTCTGCAATCAACGGCAGCTACGTATTGCCAATGGGCCTCAGCCTCGCCGGGCTGTTGCTCTTCGTCGGCGCTGTTGGGAAGAGCGCCCAGGTGCCGCTGATGGTCTGGCTGCCCGACGCCATGGCGGGCCCCACGCCGGTCAGCGCCCTAATCCACGCGGCGACGATGGTCACCGCCGGCGTTTACCTGATCGCCCGCAGCTCTTTCCTCTACGTCAACCTGCAAGACGTTTCCTACATCATCGCTCTGGTGGGCATCACCACCGCTGCTTACGGCGCTCTCAGCGCCTTGGGACAGTGGGACATCAAGAAAATCGTCGCCTATTCGACTATCAGTCAGTTGGGTTACATGTTTCTGGCGGTGGGCGTGGGGGCTTACTGGATCGCTATCTTCCACGTCATGACGCACGCCTTTTACAAGGCCCTGCTATTCTTGGCCTCCGGCTCGGTAATCCACTCCCTGGACGGCGAGCAGGACATCCGCAAGATGGGCGGGCTCAAAAAGTACCTGCCGCGCACCAACCTGCACGGCCTGGCGGGCGCCCTCTCCCTGGCGGGCTTTCCGTTGCTGGCCGGTTTTTGGTCAAAAGACGCCATAATTACCGCCACCCTCAACTACCCCTTTGGGGGAACCGGTTTTTACGTGGCTGGTCTGACCGTAGCGTTGCTGACCGCTATTTACGCCATGCGCTGGTACGCCTTGGTTTTCCTGGGCGAGTACAAGGGCGAGGGGCGCCCGCACGAGTCCCCGGCGGTCATGACCGTGCCCAACGACGTCTTGGCCCTGGGCGCGGTTTTCGCCGGTTTGCTGGCGTTGCCGAAGCCGTTGTGGAACCTGGTGGAGCCCTACCTGGCGCCGGCGCTGGCGCACGTCGAAGTCCACGAGATGAGCCTGGCCCTGGAGTGGGGCCTGATCACGCTTTCTGCGGTCGTGGCGCTGGTCGGCCTTTACCTGGGGTACGCGGCCTTTACGCGCTGGGCGCTGCCCAAGTGGTACCAGACGTTCCAGACCTGGTCGGAAAAGGCGTTTTATGTCGACCTGGTTTACAACACGCTGATCGTCAACCCCCTCAAGGAGTTAGCGGTCTTACTCGACTGGTTGGACAAGATTTTTGACAGCGGTTACCTGCTGCTGGCTTCGAGCAGCAAGTGGTTGGCGGAGCAGCTTTCCTGGGTGCAGGCTGGCTACGTGCGCGTTTACGGAGCGCTGATGGCTCTGGGACTGGTCGTCCTTCTCGTCTGGGGGGTGTTGCGATGATTCACGTGCTGATCTTTCTCCCCTTGCTCTTCGGCTTCTGGGTGCTGCTGGCTCCCCAACAGGCGCGCGCGGTCGGTTTGTTCGGCTCGCTACTGACCCTTCTGCTGGGCTTGATCAGTTTTGGCGGGGTGCTGAGCGGCGCGGATTACGCCTATCAAACGCCCCTCCTGCGGGAGGCCGGCGTTTACTACGCCGTCGCCTGGGACGGCGTGGGCGCGGTGCTGATGCTGGCGGTGGTGATAGCCACCTTCATGGCCCTGCTGGCCGCGCACGACGTCCCGCCGGCGATGGTGGGGCTGTCGCTGCTGATGGAAAGCGGACTGCTGGGAATCCTGGCGGCTCAAGACCTGCTGCTCTTCTACGTTTTCTTCGAGGCGACGCTGATACCCAGCCTGCTTATGCTCGGACTCTTTGGGGGCGCCGGCAGGGTGCGGGCGCTGATCAAATTCGCCATCTTTACCCTGCTAGGCAGTTTGCTGATGCTGGCGGGTATACTGGCGGCGCGCTACCTGGGCGGCTCGCCCAGTTTCCTGCTCAAAGACCTGCTGGCCCACTCGCTCGGCGGCGGCGCCGGAATGTGGGCTTTCGCGGCTTTTCTGGTCGCCTTTATGGTCAAGACGCCGCTGTTTCCGCTGCACGTCTGGCTGCCCGACTTCCACGCCGAGAACCACCCTTCGGGGCTGGCCGACGTAATGGGCACCTTGTACAAGGTGGGCATTTTCGGCCTCTTCCGCTGGGCCCTGCCGCTGTTTCCCGCCGCCTTCGCGGCGTTCCAGCCTTGGCTCTTGGCGCTGGCCGCCCTGACCGCCCTGGGCGCGGCGTGGACCGCTTACGCGCAGACGGAGTGGAAGCGCTTGCTGGCCTATGGCGCGCTTTCTCACATGGGCATTGGGGCGCTGGGTATTTTTAGCGGCAGCGCCATAGGCGCCAGCGGCGCAATCTTCCTGCTCGCCGCTTCGGCTATTTATACTGGGGCGCTCTTCTTGTTCGCCGGCGGTCTGCAGCGACGCTTCGGCACGCTCGAGCTCCGCCCCACCACCGGTCTGGCCAAGGCGGCGCCGGCGCTGGCGGCGCTAGGCTTGATTCTGGTGCTGGCGATGGTCGGGCTGCCTGGACTTTCCGGATTCCCCGGCGAGTTCATGAACCTGCTGGGTTCCTGGCAGGCCAGCCCCATCTGGACCTTTGTGGCCTTCTTGGGTGTGATAGCGGCCGCGGCCTACGGCCTCAGCGCCTACCAAAACCTCTTCCACAACGCCCCTGGCAAGCCCGCCGCCGACATGGACGGCGTCGAGTGGCAGTGGGGGACTTTGGCGGTGCTGGTGATACTCTTCATGGGCGTCTATCCCAAGCTCTTCACCGAGCTGATAATGCCGGGCGCCAAGGCGTTTGCGGCGCTCTTGGGAGGTGGACAGTGACCACTCTGATCATCCTCTTCGTAGTGGCCCTGCTCACTACCTTCGTTGGTTTTTTCGCTCCGGCGGCGACTACCAAAAAGCTGACATTGCTCGGTATGCTGGCGGCCCTCGTCGGACTGGCCTTTACCTGGGGCGACAACGTTAGCGCTTTCAGCGGCCTCTACCGCTACGACGTCTTTTCGCAGGGCGTTACCTTGGCGATGATTGTCGGCGCCCTGCTCGCCCTGCTGGCCGACTGCGATTTCTTCGAGCGTAAGGGCTGGCCCGCGTTCGAGTACTACGCTTTGATATCCTTCGCGGTCTTCGGCGGCCACGTCATGGCCTCGACGACCCACCTGGGCGCGATGATAGTCGGCCTGGAGATTCTCTCGATCCCGCTCTACGCCCTGGCGGCTAGCAGCCGCGAGGAGCGCGGTTACGAAGCCAGCCTAAAATACTTCTTGCTGGGAGCAGTTTCCGCGGCGTTCTTCCTCTATGGCATAGCGCTCTACTTTGGCAGCACCGGCAGTTTTACCCTGGGCGCAGAAGGTAAGGGTCTCATTTTCAACGCCGCGGTGCTGATGATGCTGGCTGGCCTGGCGTTCAAGTCGGCGCTGGCGCCCTTTCACTGGTGGACCCCCGACGTCTATCAGGGAAGCCCTACGCCGGTCACGCTCTTCATGGCCACCGCCGTCAAGGCCGCGGCCTTTGCGGCACTGGCGCGCCTGGTGGTCTCGGTCGGTCTGGGCGGCCCCTGGTTCTACGCGCTGGCGGCTATCGTCTTGCTGACGGTCTTCTGGGGCAACCTGGCGGCGCTGGTGCAGGGCGAGGCCAAGCGAGTGCTGGCCTACTCCTCGGTGGCCCACGCCGGCTATATTGCGGTGGCGCTTTTCGGCCCCAACCCGGCCCCCTCCATGGGCTTTTACCTGTTGGCCTACGCCCTCTCTACCGGCCTGGCCTTTGCGGTGCTGGCCGAACTCGACGACGGCAAGGGCGTACCCATCTCGGAGCTGGCGGGCCTTTGGGCGCGCTCGCCGCTGCTGGGCCTTGGCTGGCTGACGGCGCTTTTGTCGCTGGCCGGTCTGCCGCCGCTGGTGGGTTTTTGGGGTAAGTACCTGGTCTTCGTCGAGGCCGCCAAGGGCCACCAGTACCTGATAGTGGCGCTGGCGCTCTTTGCCGCCGTGATAGCCGCTTATTACTACCTCAAACTTTTGGCTGTGGCTCTCTTTGGCAAGGCGGAGAAGGTCAAGCCGCTCAAGCTGGCGGGTTCGGCGCCGGTCGGCCTGGCTTTGGGAATATTCCTGGTGGTCTTGCTGGGCGTGTTGCCGGGTCTGACCTACAAGCTATTGACCCTCGCCAGCGCGGTAGTCAAGTAGTCCGCCTCTCGTAGCAAGGCGCGGCCTGGGCCGCGCCTTGCTTTATGGACCGCCCTCAGACAAAGGGGTTTTCTCCGGTGACGTCGCGTCCGATGATCAAAGTGTGAATGTCGTAGGTGCCTTCGTAAGTGTCTACCGATTCCAGGTTGAGCATGTGGCGGATGGCGCTGTACTCGACGGTTATGCCGCTGGCGCCAAGGATTTCGCGGGCCAGGCGCGCGCTTTTGAGCGCCACGCGCACGTTGTTGCGCTTGGCCAGGGAGACGTGGGTATGCTTCATGGTCCCCGCGTCCTTCATGCGCCCCAGCTTCCACGCCAGCAGCAAACCCTTGCTGTGCTCGCTGAGCATGTAGACGAGCTTGTCTTGCACTAGCTGGCGCGCGGCTATGGGGCGGCCAAAGGTAATGCGGCTCTGGGCAAAGTCAAGCGCTTCGCTATACACCGCTTCCAGCGGTCCAAGGGCGCCCCAAGCGATGCCGTAACGGGCCTGCGTCAGGCAGGAAAGGGGAGCTTTGAGGCTGCCCGATTTAGGCAGCAGGTAGTCTTTGTGGAGGCGCACGTCTTCCAGCACCAGCTCGCTGGTGACGCTGGCGCGCAGGCTCATTTTGTGGTGCACGTAAGGAGCCGAGAAGCCGGGGGTATCGGTGGGGACTATGAAACCCAGCACTTTGCCTTCTTCATCTTTGGCCCAGACGACGGCGATGTCAGAGATGGATCCGTTGGTGATCCACATCTTCGTGCCGTTCAAAACGTAGTAGTCGCCGTCTTTGACGGCCTTGGTTTTCATGTTGCCGCCTGGATCGGAGCCGCCGTCGGGCTCGGTTAGGCCGAAAGAGCCCACCATCTCGCCGCTGGCCAACTTGGGCAGGTACTGGCGCTTCTGCTCTTCCGAGCCGTAAGCGTAAATGGGGTACATTACCAAAGCCCCCTGCACGCTGGCGAAACTGCGCAAACCCGAGTCGACGCGCTCGAGCTCGTACATGATCAGCCCGTAGGCGTTGTTCGACACTCCGGCGGCGCCGTATTCCTCCGGTAAGTTCGACCCCAAAAAGCCCATCTCGCCGAATGGTTTTATCAGCTGCGTGGGGAACTCGCCGGCCTCCCACCACTCGCGGATGTGAGGCATGGCCTCGGCTTCCAAAAACTTGCGGGCCGCGGCCTGAATGGCCCGCTCTTCCGGGGTGAATAGCTCTAGGGACTGATAGTAATCAAGCATGCTAACCTCGCCTTCAAAGCCAAGCATACGCAGCGCCAACCTTGGCGGCAAGAGGCGCGCCGCCTGCTCGTATTCTTCGCAGCGCCGCCGGTATATTTATGAGAAGGCGGCTGCGGCAGACAATATTTTCTGGCAGCGAGTTGCGCGTCGGCGGTCGGTACCTCTCATAAGCCGACCCGTTAGGAGCGGCAGGCGGCGCCTTACTAGAGCCCGGGCGCCCTTTATTTTGACAAATAGTACTAGAGCGTTTACGATTAGAATGACTAAAAATTATCGAGGAGGTTAGTTTATGAAGTTTAAAAGTAGCATGTTGGTACTCTCGGCACTATTGGCGCTAGGAATGGCTTTCGGCCAGGTCAAAAGGATTTCTTTGGGCACCGGCGGCACCGGCGGCGTCTACTACCCGCTGGGTGGCGGCATAGCGCAGGTATGGACCGACTACGTACCCGGCGTCGAAGCCAGCGCCGAGGTTACCGGCGCTTCGGTCGAGAACGTTCGTTTGGTCGCCGGCGGCGAGGCGCAGGCGGCTTTGGGCACCAGCGGAGTGGTGGTCCAGGCTTATAAGGGCGAGGGCAAGTTCAAGGGCAAGCCGCAGCCAATCCTGGCTATCGGCGCTATGTACCCCAACGCCTGGCAGTTCGTGACCGTCGCCGCTACCGGCATTAAGTCCATTCCCGACATCAAGGGCAAGCGCGTTTCCACCGGCTCCCCGGGTTCGGGCACCGCGGTCATGACCAGGGCCATCCTCGACACCCTTGGCCTCAAGCACGGCAAGGACTTCAAGGAGTTCCGCCTTTCCTTCGCCGAGCAGGTATCGGGTCTCAAAGACGGCACCATCGACGTCGGCTCGTGGTCGGTAGGCCTCGGCCCCGGTTCGCTGGTGGACCTTTCCACCACTCGCAAGATGGTCCTCATCTGCCTCACTCCCGAGGAGCAGGCCAAGGTTTCCGCGGCGCACGCCTACTACAAACCCTTCACCATTCCCGCCGGAACCTACAAAGGCCAGGACAAAGACTGCCTGACGGTGGGGACGCCCAACGTCCTTTTCGTGCGCGCCGACGCCGATACAGAGCTCGTTTATCAGCTCACCAAGGCCCTCTTTGAACACGTCGCCGACCTGGGTAAAATCCACCCCGCCGGCAAGACGATAAGCCCCGAGTACGTCTTGAAAGCCACCTTGATCCCCTTGCACCCAGGTGCGATCAAGTACTTCGAGGAGATCGGACTGAAGATCCCTGACAACCTCAAGCCGCAGAAGTAAGTCACGCTAGCGATGCGCAGGGCTCTCACTGCTATAGCCGTAGTGGGAGCCCTTTTGCTGCTGGCCTGGCTGCTCTGGCCCGTAGACCTGCTGTGCGTAGACATTGAAGGTTGGGGTTCTATCTGGCTGCCGCTGCGGGAGGGGCAGAAGCTGCAGCTGACCTGGATGCACTCCGTCTCCGATATTCCCATCCGTGAGGTGTTTACCGTTGAGAACCACCGCTTGATACTCATGGAAACGCACAATCAGTGGTTCGCCGCTGGTTTGGGGGAGATAGCCGGTCGCGGACGCACCATAGCGGAGAAAAATCACGCCTTGGCTATCGTAGACATCAACGAGCCCAGCAACGGCATGATATTGCGCATCGGCAGCCGCGGTATTCACCACACCATCAAGGTTGGCGATATTAGCTGTGACCTTTCTTCTTTCGCGCCCCACAAGCGCGCCTGGTTTAGCGTCAGGCTCGCTCCCAGGCTTTGGTACTGGCTCGGAAATCATTGCTCTTCGAGGAGGAGACAGTGAAGCTATGGCTTAACAGACTGACGGCGCTGGTTGCCCTGTTAATGGTGGCTTTCCAGATATATACCGCTGGCTACGCCCCCATGACGGCAATTTTCCAGCGCTCCATCCACCTGACTTTTATCTTGGTCCTCTTGTTCCTAACGATACCAGTATCAAAGAAGTGGCCCGTCTGGCTGCGCTGGTCGGTGGACGGCCTTTTGACGGTCGCCGCCCTCGCCATGGGCGGATACCTATACTACAATTACAACGCTATAATCGACCGTTTCGGCTGGTGGCAGCCCAGCGATATATACCTAGGGATCGTGGCTGTCTTGCTGGTGCTGGAAGCGACCCGGCGCGCTATCGGCTGGCCCATGACGATAATCGCCGCCCTCTTTATTTTCTATGCCTACGCCGGGCCGCACATGCCCGGCGTGTTGGCCCACAAAGGGTACGGCACCGAGCGATTGGTGGGGCAGCTGTACCTGACCACCGAAGGCATATTCGGCCTGCCTTTGGGAGTCGCCTCTACCTTTGTATTTATCTTCATATTGTTTGGTTCTCTGCTGGAGGCGACCGGCGCGGGTAAGTTTTTTATCGACATAGCCTACGCTCTGGCGGGCAGAAGCCGCGGCGGCCCGGCCAAGACCAGCGTCATATCCAGCGCTTTTATGGGTTCTCTCTCGGGTTCGGCCATCGCCAACGTGGTCACCACCGGCGCTTTTACCATCCCGCTGATGAAGAAGTTGGGCTATAAGCCCGAAGAGGCTGCGGGGGTGGAGGCGGCCGCCAGCACCGGCGGTCAGATAATGCCGCCGATCATGGGAGCCGGCGCTTTCTTGATCGCCGAATACACCAAAACACCTTATCTGACGATCGTCAAACTTTCAGTGGTGCCGGCGATACTCTACTTTTTGACCGTCTATCACTTCGTCGACATGATAGCGGCCAAAAACGACATGAAAGGCATACCGGCCAGCGAGCTGCCGTCGCCGCGGGCGGTGATGGCCGACGGCTGGCATTTCATCATTCCGCTGTTGGTACTGGTTTACTACCTGGTCAAGGGTGTAAGCGCCATGAAGGTTGGCTTCATCGGCGTGCTGTCTATCGTCATCGCCAGCAACATGCGCCCCAAACCCGGAAACACAATCGGGCGTTTGGCGCACGTCGTCTATCACTTGGCGGCGATGGGCTACATTCTCTACGTTGGTTTCCAGCCGAGCCGCGGCTTCGCCCTGTGGCAGTTTTACCTGGTGATCGGCGGCGCTTTGCTGAGCACGCTGAGTCCGTATAGCCCGGTAAATATCTGGCGCCTGCTGGAGGGTTTGATAGCGGGGGCAAAAGCGGCGATACCGGTATCGGTCGCGACGGCCGCGGCGGGCATCGTCGTGGGCGTCGTGGGCCTTACCGGCGTCGGCCTCAAGTTTAGCCACCTCACGGTATCGGCCTCGGGGGGCCATTTGCTGGTGGCCCTTTTGCTGGTGGCGATGACCAGCGTGATACTGGGCATGGGTTTGCCGGTAACGGCTTCGTATATCGTCTTAGTGGTCCTGGCCGGCCCGGCCCTCAACGACCTGGGAGTCGTTTTGCTGACGGCGCACCTGGTGGTCTTCTGGTTCAGCCAGCTGTCAAACGTTACCCCGCCGGTGGCGCTGGCGGCTTATGCGGCCGCGGGGTTGGCGGGGACCGACGCCATGAAGGCCGGCTTCAAGGCGCTCGAGTTCGCCAAGGGCCTCTTTTTGATACCTCTCTTGATGGTATACGCCCCGGGGATTATGTTCGTGGGTACGCCGCTGCACATAGCCATAGATTTGGCGCGGGCGGTGCTGGGTCTGTGGTCCATTGCCGCGGCGCTGGAAGGCTACATTGTCATCTCGGCGAAGCCTCTGGAGAGGGCGCTCTTGCTGGCGGCGGGCATAGGCATGTTCTGGCCTTTGCTGCCGGCCAACGGCGCCAGTTTATTGCTGATAATTGTGGCGGTTTTGCTAAACCGTGCGCGCAGAGGCGCGGCAGTAACGGCCTAGGCGCTCTTACCCCGACGCTACAGAAAAACTGACCCTTGGGTCAGTTTTTCTGTATACTTGTCCAGTGCTGGCGCTCGAGCTCCTCCGTGATCCCAAGTACCGTAACTACTGGCTGAGCCTTTTTGTCAGCCAGGTAGGCACCTGGATGCAGTCGGCGGCGCAAGCCTGGCTGGTGATAGACCTCACCGGTTCTGCGGCCCGCCTGGGGCTGGTGGTGGCGCTGCAGTTTATCCCGGCGTTATTTTTCAGTCTGCCCGCCGGGGTGCTGGCCGACAGGATGCCGCGCCGCACTTTGCTGCGCGTTACCCAGGGGAGCATGGCGGCGCTGGCCTTGCTGATGTCTCTGCTCATTTTCAGCGGCCGCATAACCTACCCGCTGGTGCTGCTCTTCGCCCTGCTATACGGCTTCGCCAACGTTTTTGACCTGCCGACGCGCCAAGCCTTTACCGTCGAGCTGGCCAGCCGCGAGCGCTATCCGGGCGCTATCGCCCTCAACGCTTTTAGTTTCAACGTCGCCCGTCTCCTGGGCCCCACCGTCGCCGGCATACTCATCGCGCGGGTCGGCCTCGCCTGGGCGTTTTTCATCAACGGACTTTCTTTTCTGCCGATGTTGCTGTTTTTGCTGGCGGTGCCCATCGGCCTGGCCCGGGGAGGGGAGAGCGGCGGCTGGCGCGGACAGCTGCAGAACGGCCTGGAGTACGTCAGAAAAACCAAGCGGGTCTTCTCGGCCATAGTGCTGATGTTTTGGGTGGGTCTTTTCGCCATAAACTTTCAGACGCTGGTGCCCGCTTACGCGCGCTTGGTGCTGGGGCTGGGGGCGGAGGGTTTTGGCGTGGTCATGGGCTCTATGGGTATAGGAGCGCTGCTGGGGGCGCTTACCCAAGCGGCCTTGAGCGGTTTCTCGCCGCGGCGCGTGGACGTGGGAACGTGGGTTCTGATCGCCTCCCTGGCTTTGCTGTGGTTGCCGCTCAGTACGCCGGTCGTCGCTTTAGTCATGGCGCTCGCCGGCTTTGGCATGTCGCTGGTGATGGTGGGAACCAACACCCTCATCCAGACGGCGGTCTCCGATAAACTACGGGGCCGCGTCATGTCTATCTACTCCATGGCTTTGTGGGGCGCCAAGCCGCTAGGGTCTTATCTGGTGGGTTACGCCATAGACGCCCTTGGGGGCAGGAGCGCTTCGTTGTTGCTGGCGTTGCTGACGGCGCTGGGATGGTCGGGCGTCTGGCTTTGGAAAAAACGCTCCGCGGGTTAACCCCGCCAGTCGCGCGGGCGCGGCGCCAAGCCGAGACGCCAGGCGACGGCCTGAGCCACCCGCCGCGACGCTCTGCCGTCTCCGTAGGGGTTTTCGCGGCCCGCCATGGCGCGGCGGCGGGCCTCGTCGGCCAGCAACTCCCTGGCCGTCAAGTAGAGTTTTTGGGGGTCGTTGCCCGCCAGTTTGAGGATCCCTGCGGCCACTCCTTCGGGGCGCTCGGTGACGTTGCGGACCACGACGACGGGCACGCCCAGGGCCGCCCCTTCTTCCTGCAGGCCGCCCGAGTCGCTGATTATCAGCTCGCTGGCCGCCAGCAGGGCCGCCATCTGGGGGTAGTCGAGCGGCTCGAGCAGTACGAAATTAGCCAACCCCGCCAGCGGCGCTCGCACCGCCTCGCGCACCAGCGGGTTTTTGTGCAGCGGATAAACGAAGGTGAACTGCGGAAACTCACGCGCCAGCCGCGCCAGCGACTGCGCCAGTTCCGTTAGCAGCGGCCAGTTCTCGCGCCGGTGCAGCGTAACGGTGACGTAGCGGCCTTTTGGCAGTTTAGCGGGCAGACGGCCGCGGGCGGCGCTGAAGCGGATAGCGTCTATGCCCGTTTGCCCGGTCACCACTATCCTTTTGGCCTCGAAACCCTCCCGCAAGAGGTTGCTGCGCGCGCTTTCGGTGGGCGCCAGCGCCAGGTCGGCCAGCGCGTCGCTGAGGCGGCGGTTGGCCTCTTCGGGAAAGGGCTCGGCCATGTTGCCGCTGCGCAAACCCGCCTCGACGTGGCCCAGGGGGATCTTTTGCAAAAATGCCGCCCAGGCTACCGCAAAAGTCGTCAGCGTGTCGCCGTGCACCAGTACGTAGTCGCTCTGCATCTCCCGCAACGCCCGCGCCGCCGCCGGGACGATTCGCGCAAATAGTTGGGGCAGCTCCTGCCGTTGGCTCATTACCTCTAAGTTGCGGGCGGCCCTTACTTCAAAAGCCGCCAGCGCCTGCTGCAGCTGCTCGCGGTGTTGGCCGGTCAGCAGAACCTGAGCTTCCAGGTCGTCTCGCTCCCGCAGAGCCAGGTAGACGGGCGCCATTTTTATGGCCTCGGGGCGGGTGCCGAAGGCAAGTACGACTCTCTTCACCGCTTTTTCCTCGCGGCGCGGCGGCGTCGCCAGGTAGCCAGGGCCAGCAGCGCCGCCGCCCCTAGGGAAGTGGTGAGCGTGGTGGCCCAGTTCATACCCTGGAAACGCATGGCGGCGGCACCGCTCAGCAGCGTCAGCAGCCACAGCAACGAGGCTACGCGCTGCTGGTCGAGGCCGTGTTCTAAGAGCCAGTGGTGTATGTGGTCCTTGCCGGGGTGCGAGAGGGGGTTCTTGCGCAACGCCAGGCGACGCAGCACCACCTGGGTGGTGTCGGCGATGGGTACGGTCAGGAAGAGGGCCGTGGGCACCAGCGCCCAGACGGTGCTGACCTTGAGGTTGCCCAGGATGGCGCTGGCGGCCAGGACGTAGCCGAGAAAATAGGCGCCGGCGTCCCCCAAAATGATGCTACTGGGGTGGAGGTTATGCCGCAGGAAGCCTAGCACCGCGCCGGCGACGGCGGCCAATAGCAGCGTGGCCGCGGCCCGCGATTCAAATTGAGCGCTGGCGGCCAGCAGATAGAGCGCGGTCACCAGCGAGACGCCGCCCGCCAGCCCGTCAACGCCGTCAATCAGGTTGACGGCGTTGGTGACGCCGACTATCCAGAGCGCGGTAAGCCCCAGCGACAGGGCCGGATCAATAGCTAGGCCGAAGGTGGCGTCGATCCTGACGTTGGCGGCGTAGAGCATCAGCGCCAGCGCCAGTTGCACAAACAGCCGAAATAGCGCGGGCAGGCCGTACTGGTCGTCTATGAAGCCGAGCAGCACCAGCAGCGACCCCCCCAGCAGTATCACCAGCAGTTTGACGAGAACGTCGTCCAGGACATGCGGCCGCAAGAGCAGCGCCGCCAGCAAGGCCAGCACCACCCCGGCAAAAATGGCCAGACCGCCGACGTTTGGCAGCGGCTCGCTGTTGAGACGTCTGTGGTTGGGCTCGTCGGCCCAGCCGACTTTGTGGGCGAAGCGCACCAGCGAGGGCACGCCGCGCCAGGTAAAGAGCGCCGCCAGCGCAAAGGTAATAACGACGGTCCACCAGCCCCCGCCCTGGGGGTTTGCTATTCCCAGGGTCTTCAGGTAATGAACGAGGAAGTCTGGCATGGCGGCCGAACCGCGGCAAGGGCCGCGGGAGTGTTATTTGGTTCCGTAGATGCGATCGCCGGCGTCGCCCAATCCGGGGACGATGTAGCCCTTTTCGTTGAGGCGTTCGTCAACCGCGGCGACGCAGATGTCGACGTCGGGGTGGGCTTTCATGACGCGTTCTATGCCTTCGGGAGCGGCGATGATGCTCATGAGCTTTATCTGTGTGGCCCCGTGATCTTTGAGTACGTGCAGCGCCTGCACGGCCGAGCCGCCGGTGGCCAGCATGGGATCGGTCAGGAAGGTGCGGCGCGCGGCTATGTCTTCGGGCAGCTTGGCGTAGTACTGAGTAGGCTCGAGCGTCTTGGGGTCGCGGTAGAGGCCGACGTGGCCCACGCGGGCCGCGGGAATGAGGCGCAGAATGCCGTCAACCATCACCAGTCCGGCGCGTAAAATAGCCACCAGGGCCAGCTTTTTGCCCGCCAACACCTTGACCTTGGCCGGGGCCACGGGGGTTTCGACGGTGGCTTCTTCCAGCTCCAGGTCGCGCGTGGCCTCGTAGGCCATTAGCATGCTCACCTCGGCCATCAGCTCGCGAAAGTCCTTGCTGCCGGTATTCTTGTCGCGTATCAGGGCCAGCTTGTGCTGCACAAGCGGGTGGTCTACGGTTGTCACCTTCATCTTACTGAGGCTACCACGGGCTGTATGGGAATCTGTTTAGAGACCTCTCCAGACGCGGCAGTTTGTCGGCTAGGGCTTCTGTCAGGCTTTCTGGCCGTTTTTGAGAGAACCAGTGCAGGTCGTGCAGGAAGGTGAGTGGAATCCAGAAGGCCAATCGCCGCCAGAGCGCCAGGGGCTCGGGGTAGTTGCGCGCCAGACGCATGAGTGTTTCCAGGCAGTCTTCCCAGCCCAGCAGGCTGAGGCTGCCCGTCGTCAGGATCGCCAGGTCGCGGGCCGGGTCGCCGGCGCCGGCGCGGCTCCAGTCCACCACCAGTACCCGCCCCTGCGCGGACAGTAAGACGTTGCCGGCCCAGAGGTCGTGATGGACGAAAGAATGGGGCACGCCAGCGCTGACGTGCGCCCGCGGCTCGAGCCGCGCGATGGCTTTTTGCGCCTGCGGCAGACCCACCAGGCTCTCGCGGAACGACGCCAGCAGTTTGCGGGCTGTCTCTACGCTCGTCTGGCCGGGTTCGGGCAGGCGGTGCAGCCGCAGCAAAAAGCCGCCCAGCTCGGCCAGACTGGCGGAAGCGAAAGCGCGGGCGCTAAAGGGCTTACCGTCGAAGCGGCGCAGCACCAGCGCGGCGTAGCCGTTCAGCTCGGCGGCGCCTATTATCCGCAGCAGCCACTCGCCCAGGCCGGCGCGCGCCAGGTTGGCGGCCTCCTGAGCGGGTACGTGGCTCTCGTGCGGTCCGTAGACCTTGACTACGTGGCCGTCGCCAAAGAAAACGCGCGCCTCCTGGCCTTCCTGAGCCGGCCAGAGCTCTTCGCCGAGGAGGTGGGAGATCTGCGCCACTACCCTGGTGGGTACGCTCGACGTCGCCACCAGCCCATAATAAACGACCCGCGGCAGCGCGCCTCCCGCAATTGTCCTTCGCCGCGGTCATCTATTTAATCAACATTCCTTCAATATTCGTCTTATGCGCGCCGAATGCCGCCGAGCCTCCACGCTGCTCCATCCAGACTGGCGGCACGTACTCAGCTTCGATCGCGAAGGCCGGCTCTATACCTTTTATGACGACGGCGTTCTCTACAAGCGGGCGCTCAACGGCTCTCTGCACTGGCGGCGGCGCGAAGACGGCGGTCCGCGCGAGCGGGGAACGCTGACGCGGCGGCAGGCGCACGAGGTCTACGCCGACGTCGCCCGCTGGGCCGAGCTGGCGGCCGGGCGCCTAGACGCCGAGTGCGCGCGGCGAATCACTACGGAGATACTCCCCTGGACCCCAGAGCGATTGCTGGCCGAGAAAGAGCGCTTCGAAGAAATATACCGACCGATAGCCATTTTGCCGCCTGACCAGTACCTGGCCATCGTGGTTCAGGCCACGGAGGGCTGCACGTGGAACAAGTGCAGTTTTTGCAGTTTTTACCAGGGCCGCCCCTTCCGCGCCAAGAGCGCCGCCGAGCTCAGGGAACACGCCTTGGCGGTACGCGCCTTTTTGGGAAAGCAGCTCTTGCTGCGCAAGGGGGTTTTTCTCGCCGACGGCAACGCCCTGGCGCTGTCGCGCACGCGCCTGCTGCCCATGCTGGCCGCGCTGCGCGAGGTTTTTCCGGGCCGGGAAATGTACAGCTTCGTAGACCTCTATAGCGGAGAGCGTCACGACCCCGCCGACTGGCGCGAACTGGCGGGGCTGGGTCTAAGGCGCGTGTACATCGGCATGGAAACCGGTCTAGACGAACTGCTGGCTTTTCTCAACAAACCGGGTTCGGCGGCGCAGCTGGGCGAGTTCGTGGGCGAGCTAAAAGCGGCGGGTGTGGCCGTTGGTTTGATAGTGATGGTGGGGGTGGGCGGGCGTCGCTACGCCCGCCGCCACGCCGAGGCGACCATCGACGCGCTGGCGGCTATGCCGCTGGACGCGGGCGACTTGGTCTATCTCTCTCCCTTCATCGAAGACCCGCTCTCGCGTTACGCGCAAGACCGCGCCGACGCCGGCATAAGCCCGATGAGCCGCGAGGAAATAGAAGAAGAAACCAGGCGCCTGGCGTTGGCGGTGCGCGCCATGGGCGTGCGCGCCGCCCGCTACGACATACGCGAGTTTATCTACTAAACTGCGTTCTCGTCGCGTCCGAAAAGAGTGACCGCCATCGCCAGTACGAAGTAACCCACTATCGCCAGCGCGTCTATGAGCCCTCCCCAAAGGCGCAGCGGGGGAGAATGCAGGTAGTCGCCGACTAGGCGCAACAATAAGAAGGCGTGCAGGACCCAGAGCGGCCAGTACATGCTCTCGTGAAAACGTATTTTGAGGCGCAGCACCGCGGGGAAAATCACCGGAGCGTGCCCGAATACCATAGCGAAGGTGAAGCCGACCAAGACCGCGTGCAAGGGCCCGTCGTAACCGGGGCCGGCGGGAGGCAGGCCCGCCAGCAGCAGCCAAAGGCCGCCGACCAGCAGCCAGGCGTAAGCGCCCAGCAGGCTTACCCCCATGAACCTGTGTACGCCTTCTCGCCGCCGAGCGTTGAACCAGGCTATGTCGAACCTCAGCATCCAGAGCGCTTGCAATACAAAGCTGAGGCCCAGCAGCCGCACGCCCAGGTCAAGTCGTGCAGGGAGGAGCAATAGGCCTAGCAGGCCCAGGAGAACTACTGTGATTATGGCGTGGACGGCGTAAGCAGGTTTGGGTACGAAGCGGGAAAGCTCGAGCCTCTCCCCGGAGACGATGAAAACTATAAACGCCGCCCACCATAGGCTCACCACCTGCGGCGCCGCCCCCAGATCCCAAAAAACGTCGCCTACAAAGAGCGCCAGCGCTCCCAGGCCCATGACCAAAGTAAAGTCCGCCGGTTGCAGCTTGTATATGTAAGCCGCCACGAGCACGTACAGCGCCGCGCCCAGCGAGAGCGTTAGCATTATCCAGCGCAGGTCGAAGTGAAAGAAAAACGCCAAGCCGCCTGCGGCCATCAGCAGCGGGCCGCTGTACGTCCAGGCCTCACCCAGGCCCACCGCGCGCTCGAGGGCTATCAGCGCGCCAAAGAAGGCGGCCGCCATCAGCGGCCCGTGGAGAGCGGCCAAGCCGCTCCCCGGCAGCGTCCAGCCCAGGCGCAGCAGCCCCGCCCAAAGGCCGCTGATCAGGAGCGCCACGCTGGCGACCAACAGACTTACCCGTATAAACATTGCGATCTCCTATAGGGCTTCTTCTTCTACGCCGACGTTCTCGAGCACGGCGGCGTAGAGCTCGGCGGCGTAACGCGCCAGTTCTTCACGCACGTCGCGCCCCTTGACGCTGGCGGGCAGCCTGGCGTCGGCTATGCGCAGGGCTTCGGCCAGTATTTGCGGGTAAAAAGCCTTGGCGCGCGCCTGGGCTGTCGGGCCGACGGCGGTCTCGCTCTGGCGGTCTGCTGTTTTGTTCTGCTTGGGTTTACGGCGGCGTTTGCGGCGGCCGCTTTCTTGCTCGCCGTGCTTGCCGCGCAGCTGTTCCAAGGCCAGCTCGGCGGCCACCGTTTCCGCCTCGCGTTTGCTGCGTCCCTGGCCGGTCGCCACCAGCTCGCCGGCAATGGTTACGTCGCTGATGAAAAGGGGGTCTTCGGGCGTACCGGTACCGCGCGTTTCAAACTTGGGATTCGGCAACTTCTTACTCTGGCAGAAACCGTTCAAAACGGATTTGGCATTTGTCATAGGCGACCTCGGGGTTGCGTGAAGGCGACGCCTCGGCGGCGCGCCGCCGCATTCTAGCATGCAGCAGCGCCTATTTTTGTATAAAATGTATGGGATGATCAGAATACTGATAGCCGACGACCATTCTCTCTTCCGTCAGGGTTTGCGTTCCCTGCTGGAAGCGGAGGGCGACTTGCGGGTCATAGGAGAAGCCGCCAGCGGTCGCGAGGCGCTGCGAGCCGCTTTGGAGACCAAGCCCGACATAATTCTGATGGACATTCAAATGCCGGGTCTGGACGGCGTGGAAGCGGCCAAGGAGATAATCAAAGAATCCCCCGAAGCCAAAGTGATCATGCTGACCATGTACCGCCAAGACGCTTACGTTTTTGAGGCGGTCAAGGCGGGCGCGCGCGGCTACCTCTTGAAAGACACCGACGCCGGCGTGCTGGTTGACGCAGTGCGGCGCGTGAATCAGGGCGAGGTTCTCTTGGACGCCGAGCTGGCCGAGCAGATTATCCACGACTTCCGCGCCAAGCGCGACGTCTTGCCGCGGGCGCACCACGCCGACCTGACCGAACGCGAGGTGCAGATACTACGGTTGCTGGCTCAAGGCGCCACCAATCAAGAAATCGCCGACGGGCTTGGCATTTCCGAAAAGACCGTACGTAACAGACTGTCAGAGATATTTTCCAAACTACACCTAAACAATCGCACCCAAGCAGCCCTTTACGCCATCCGTGAGGGCCTCGCCGACATAGAAGAATGACACCCCAGGACTTCTTGCGCGAGTTTGCCGTGGTTGCGGGCGACGAGGCCCGCGGCGCTTTTCTGCAGGATTATTTTGGCCGTCGCGGCGAGAAAGCATCGCGCGACGAGGTGGGCAATGTCTGGGTGGGCCACGGCCCGCTGACGTTTGCCGCTCATATAGATACGGTGCTCGAGCCGGGGCCGCTGACGTGTCAAGAAGACCGTTGCTGGGGCGCGGCGGTAGGCGACAACTCCAGCGGCGTAGCCGTGCTGGCCACCGCCTGGGAAAAGGTCCCCACAGACGTTACGTTGCTCTTCCCGGTTGGCGAGGAGGGTCTGGGCAACCTGCGCGGCGCGCGCGCTTACGTCGCCGCCCACGATCCCAGAGCCTTCGTAGCCGTGGACGGCTACCTGGGAGGCGTCGTTAGCGGAGCTCTGGGCTCGCGCCGCTTGCGGCTGAGCTTTAAGGGGCCTGGCGGTCATTCATGGGGCGACCGCACCGCCCCCAACCCGGCTTTTGCGCTGGGTAAGGTCATCCAGGCCGTGCAAAAACTGCCTGTCAACGAAAACCAGAGCCGCAGCGTAGCCCAGGTTTGGGGCGGCGAGGCCATCAACGCCATACCGCATGAGGTGGGAATGACGGTAGACATCCGCGCCACCACCGAGGAGGCTTTGCAGCGCGCTGAAGAAGAGTTGCTGCAAAGCGCCATGGCGGCGGCGCAGAGCGTGGGCGTGGAGGCTGAGCAAGAGGTATTGGGAAGGCGCCCGGCGGGCCGGACCGCCACCCCCGAGCTGCTGCAGTGCGCGCGTGCAGCCGCCACAGCCGCCGGTTTCGAAGCGAGCTTCAACGTCGGCTCTACCGACATGGCGGCGGCGGTAGAGAAGGGGATACCGGCCCTGACGCTGGGGGTATACCGCGGCGGCGGCGCCCATACCGGCGCCGAGTGGGTGGACCCGGCCTCTTTGGACGTAGGCGGCAGGCTGCTGCAAGCCTTTTACCAGTGCTGGAGGAACCGTGGCTGACGTTCTCGATTCGCTGCGCGAGAACGGGGTTTACTTTATAGTTCAGGCCGGCAAGGGCGCGGGCGTCAGTTATGCGGTGGTCGAACTCGATCAGGGCTGGTTCATGTACGCTTTTTCCAGCGCCGCCAAAGCGCGTCGGCTGGCGCGAGAGGTCGACGGCGTAGTCCACTGGCACCCGGAGCTGCAAGAGGTATTTGCGGCTCTGCCGCCGGACGTCGTGGGGTTGGTGCTGGACGTAGACCCGGAGAGCGGCGAGGGTTGGTTGCTGCGCGCCGACGACCTGCAGCGAGGCGGGTAGTCGCGTGGTAGAGTGGGGGTTCTATGCGGATTGGCTTGCTGGATACATGGCTGAGTAAACGATACCTGCCTTTTTGGCGGCCTTACCTGCAAGAGCTGGGTGTGCAGTTATTGAGCCCGCGTTTGCCCGTTAGCGAGGCGCTTTTGCGCATAGAGGAGCCCTGGCCGCGCTCGGCGCGGCTGCTGGCGGCGCGCGCGCTGGAGCTGAAAGCGCAAGGGGCCGAGGCGCTGTTGCTCCCCGCGGCGCTGGCGGATAGCCCGCGCGGCAGCGGCCAGTGCCCTTGGATCGTTGACCCGGCCAGCATGCTTGAGCGCGAGATAGGGGGGCTGCCGAGGATATTGCGGGTAAGCCCCGAACTGGGCGGCGGCGCCTTGGGCGAGGCGGCGCGCCTTGGTCAGGAGCTTTTGCAAAATCCTCAGCAAGTGCGGCTGGCTATCGAGCGCAGCCGCCGTTTTCTGACGCCCTACAAGCCGCCGGCCATGCCGCGCGGCGAGCGTATTCTGGGCGTGGTCGCCCAGCCGCACCTGCTAGAAGACGAACGGCTCTATCCTGAAGTGCTGGAGGCCGCCGAGCGCTACGGTTGGAAGGTTGCCCTTCCCGACGCCAGCCCCGAGCGCCTGCGCGAAGAAGGAGCCCGCGTGCCCCTCAACGTTGACCTGCCCAACGATTTAGAGTTTGTCGGCGCAGGGCACTATCTGGGCCGTCTGGGGCGCGTGGGCGGCGTCCTGTTATTGGTGGACGACCACTGCCAGGCGGTGGAACGCCTGGCCCGCAAACTGTCGGCGCAGCTACACAAAGCCAATGCCGTTTACGTTCTCGGCGGTGACGCGGCGGGAGCCGTGCAGCGGATAATGGCTGCTGGTTAGATACGTCGCTGCTCGAAGGGGTTATATTGAAGGACGTGAAAACTGACCGGTCAGTATTGCACTTCTTGCGGGGACTGGCGCCGTTCGCGCGTCCTTACCTGTGGAAGTACGCGCTGGGGCTGACCTTCGGTCTGTTGGTGCAGCTGGGCGTAATACTCGGCCCATATTTCATCCGCCGCGCCATAGATGCGGTGCAGGCGAGTGAAGGCGCCTACGTGCGCTGGCCGCTCTATTTGCTGCTGACCTGGGTCGTGGTCAGCCTGCTCAGCTGGGCACAGAGGCGGCTAAGCATAGTCGCCAGTCGCGAGATCGAGTACCAGATTCGCAAGGCGCTTTTTGACAAGCTCATCACCCTAGATTTTTACTTTTACTCGCGCGAGCGGGTGGGCGACCTGATGAACAAGCTCAATACCGACCTGGGCGCCGTCCGCGACTTTCTGGGTCCGGGCGTGAACATGGGCTGGCGCATAGTCTGGTTCGTAGCTATGACCGCGGTGGCGATGTTTACCGTTAACGTGCGCCTGGCTAGCTGGATGTTGCTGGTGGTGCCCCCCGTTTTCTTCATATTGCGTTACCTGCTCTCGCTAATCAACAAACGTTACCGCGCCGCCCAAGAAGTCTTCGATAAAATAAGCACATTCGCCCAGGAGAACTTTTCGGGTATCCGCGTCGTCAAAGGCTTCGCCATCGAGGAACGCGAGAGCGAGCGCTTTCAAGAGCTCAACCGCGAGTACATAGCCCGCAGTCTGGCTTTGGCGCGCGTTGACGGCCCTTTGCGGGCGGTCATGAGCCTGCTTATGGGCTTTGCGGTGGTGCTGGTGCTATGGCTCGGGGGCGGTATGGTGGTGCGCGGCGGCCTCAGCCTCGGCGAGTTCGTGCAGTTCAATACCTACCTGCTCGAGCTTTCCTGGCCCCTGCTGGGGCTGGGCTGGGTCATGAGCCTCTGGCAGCGCGGCGTCACCAGCTGGAGTCGCCTGGAAGAGCTTTTTAACGCGCAAGCGCGCGTGCACGACGGGCCAGAAACCGATTACAACATCAAAAGCTACCAGCCGCAGATTGTTTTCAAAGACGTTCACCTGCGCCTGGGCGAGCGCCATATTCTCCGCGGCGTCTCGCTACGCGTTCCCGCCGGCGGCACCCTGGGGGTGACCGGCAAGACCGGCAGCGGCAAGACCATGCTGGCCCGCCTCATCCCGCGCATCATCGAGTGCGACGAGGGGGAGATAACAATTGGCGGACACCCGCAGAAGAGCTTGCCGCTGAAAGTCTTGCGCGCTGGAATGGCGGCCGTGCAGCAAGAACCCTTCCTCTTTTCCGAGTCCATCGCCGAAAATATCGCCTTCGGGCTGCCGCGGTTGGACATGGAGCGGGTCGTCTGGGCCGCCAAACTGGCGGGCGTGCACGAAGACATCGTGAGTTTTCCCGAGGGCTACCAGACACTGCTGGGCGAGCGCGGCGTCACCCTTTCGGGCGGCCAAAAGCAGCGGGTGGCGCTGGCGCGGGCGCTGGCGGGCAAACCCGACGTTCTCATACTCGACGACGCCATGAGTGCGGTGGACACCGAGACAGAGGCGCGTATACTCACGGGTTTGCGGCAGGTACTGGGTAATCAAACCACGGTTCTCATCAGTCACCGCGTTTCTACGCTGGCTCACGCCGACTGGATAGTCGTACTCGAGGAGGGCCGCGTGGTTGAAGAAGGCAGCCACGAAGAGCTCTTGGCGGCGGGCGGGCGTTACGCCGAGCTCGAGCGGATGCAGCGTCTGCAGGAGGAGGTGGAATAGTGTACGAGGACGAGGCCTTCCGCAAATCCTTCGACCCCCGTCTGGCGCGCCGCATACTGCGCTACACCTTGCCGTACTGGAAGGTCGTGGCGGTGGGCTTGCTGGCGCTGTTCATCACCACGCTTACCGCTAACGTTTTGCCGCTGGTGATGAAGTACGCCATAGACCACGCCCTGGTGCCGCGCGCCGCCACCGCGCTGGCTGAACGCTATCGCGTCATTCTGATAGCCAGCGCCATCTTCATCCTGGTGCGCCTGCTGGACTTCGCCGCCCGCTACGTTCAGGTTTACGCTTTGGCCTGGCTGGGGCAGCACGTCCTCTTTGATATGCGCTCTGACATTTTCCGTAAAATCCAGCGCCTGCACCTGGGGTTTTTCGACCGCACCCCGGTGGGACGTTTGCTGACGCGCATCACCTCTGACGTAGACGCCATCAACAACTTCATAACCGGCGGCTTGGTGGGTTTTCTGGCCGACTTGTTCATGCTGGTGGGCATCATGGCCTTCATGCTTTACCTCAACTGGCGCATGGCCCTGATAGCCTTCGTCGTCATGCCGGCGGTCTTATGGGCTACGACCAGGATCCGTATTGGCATGCGCGACGCCTATCGCCTGATGCGTCTCAAGCTGGCGCGGGTCAACGCCAGCCTGCAAGAAAACCTTTCCGGCGTAGAGACCACCCAGATATTTACGCAGGAAGAGCGGCAAAAAAGGCGCTTTGACGAGGTAAACCGCGAGCTGCGCGACGCCTGGGTGCTCGTCATCTGGTGGTTTTCGATGTTCTATCCGCTGGTTGGTTTTCTGGGCGAAGCCACGGTGGCGGCCGTCATCTGGTACGGCGGCGGTCAGGTTATACAGGGCGCGGTCACTTTCGGTCTGCTGGTGGCTTTCCTGGACTATACCCGCAACTTTTTTCAGCCAATCCAGGACATGTCCGACAAATTCAACATCTTTCAGGCGGCCATGGCTTCCGCCGAGCGCATCTTCAGCCTCCTCGACACCCCCGAAGAGGTGGCCGACAAGCCGGACGCCCTGCCGGTAGAGCGTTTTGTGGGTGATATAGCCTTTGAGCACGTCTGGTTCGCCTACAAGTCTCCCGGCGAAGAGGTGGCCGACGAGGAGTGGGTGTTGCGCGACGTTGACTTTGAGATACGCCCCGGCGAAAAGGTGGCGTTGGTAGGCGCCACCGGCGCCGGCAAGACCAGCACCATCAGCCTGATAGCGCGCTTTTATGACGTGCAAAAGGGCCGCGTCGTCATAGACGGTCACGATGTGCGCGACTACCGCCAGCGCGACCTGCGACGCGCCATAGGCATAGTCCTGCAAGACCCCTTCCTCTTCTCCGGCACCGTAGAGTTCAACCTGCGCCTGGGCGACCAGACGATTCCCCAAGAGCGCCTCATTGAGGTCTGCCGCTTCGTGGGTGCGCACGAGTTCATCGCACGCCTGCCCCAGGGGTACCAGACCGTGCTAGGCGAGCGCGGTAGCGGCCTCTCTACCGGTCAGAAACAGCTCATTGCGCTGGCGCGGGCGGTGTTGCACAATCCCGACATCCTGCTCATCCTCGACGAGGCCACCGCCAGCGTGGACACCGAAACCGAGCGCCAGATCCAGCGGGCCATGGAACGGGTGATGGAAGGGCGAACCTCGATAATCATCGCCCATCGTCTCTCTACCATTCAGGGAGCAGACAGAATAATCGTCTTCCGCAAGGGGCGGATAGTCGAAGAAGGCAGCCATCGGCAACTTCTGGAAGCCGGAGGCTATTACGCCAAGCTGTATCAATTGCAGTACGCCCAAGTGGGATAGCTAAACTATAGTCACTTCGAGCGGCGCGCCTATTCCTTCTACTTCGACGCGAACGCGGTCTCCACGCGACAGCGGGCCTACGCCGCTGGGGGTGCCGGTCAGCAGCACGTCCCCTGGCTCTAGAGTCATAAAACTCGAAACGTAACTGACGACCTGGCTTACGGGGAATATCATCTGCTCCGTACCGGCTTCTTGGCGCAGCTCGTCGTTCACCCAGGTGCGCACCACGGTGCTGGCCGGGTCCATCTCCGTTTCCAGCAGCGGCCCCAGGGGTAAAAAGCGGTCGGCGCTCTTGGCGCGAATCCATTGCAGGTCAGTCTTCTGCTTGTCGCGGGCGGTGAGGTCGAGGGCGTTGGTGTAACCCAAGACGTAGCTTAGAGCCTCTTCTTGAGCAACCTTACTAGCGGTCTGACCAATGACCACCGCCAATTCGCCTTCGTAGTGCAGTTCGCTACTCCAGCTGGGGTAGGCTATCTGCGCGCCAGAGGCCGCCAAAGTGTTGGGCGCTTTCAGGAAGAGGCCCGGTTCTTTGGGCAGGTCTTCACCAAAGCTGTTCCCCATTTCTTTGATGTGCTCGCTGTAGTTACGCCCTACACAGACTATTTTGCTGGGGTCGGCGGGCGGCAGCACCTCCACGTCGCCGATGGGGAAAACCTCTCCGGCGGGCTGACCGTCAAGCTGACGCAGCGGCGTCACGTGCGCTTCGCCCACGAGCCAGCCCCACTGCGCCTCGCCGTTTCTGCGGAAACGTAGCATCTTCATGAGTACGATGCTAACAGGAAACACGGGTAGGGTGCGATGCTAAAAAAAGAACCCTGCAA
>JALSMT010000084.1 GCA_026987375.1 Thermaceae bacterium
TTCCAGATCAAGTACACCGTCAACTTCTAGTTTCATCGATTCGCTAAACCCCCGGCTTGCCGGGGGTTTTTCATTTCTTACATCGCCAGAGAAGATAACCTATGAACATGCCCTTGCGTTTCAAGGCCCTGATCGTTTTGCTTCTGCTTTCGCTGCCGGCCGCGGCCAGCAAAGACCTCGCTTACGCCAGGCAGCTAATAGGGCGCGGCGAGTACGCCCTTGCGGTCGTCACCCTCAAAAAGCAGCTTGATAGCGCCCCCGTGGAGTCTCGCTCGTTGCTAAGCATGGTCTACTACCTGGAGGGCAATTATAACGAGGCCAGCCGCTACTTGGTGGCGGCGCGGCGTAAGGGGCTCGACGAGGCGGAGTTCTACGCGCTCAAGGGGCGCATAGCTTTTTTGAGCGACGATTGGAATACTGCTTGGGCGGCTTTGCGCAGCGCAGTGGCCTTGCGAGGCAGAAAGGGCGATGCTCTTTACTGGGGGGCGGTTGGCCTCGCGCAGGGCGACAGCGAGCGCGCCAAGCTGGGTTTTGAAAAAGCAGCCCGTAGCGGCGCAGACGGCGCGGCGGTCTTCTTACGCGGGCTCTCGCTGCTGGCGACAAACGCGCAGGCGGCTCTGCAGGATTTTAGATCGGCGCAGTCGAGCCTGCCTAGCGAAAGCCCTCTCAGACCGCAGGTGATTCTCTGGCAGTCCAAGGCGTTAGACCGTCTCGGCAAAAAGAAAGAAGCCCGCAGCACGTTACGCTTTCTGCTGCGCGTTTACCCCGGCTACGGTCCCGCTCAGGAAGAGTTGAACAGGCTGGGACCATAAAGTGACTGCTACGGACCAGAGTAGCCCCGACCGCGCCCAGGCGCGCTTCGTCTACCATGGTCCCGAGCCGGCGGGCGACCAGCCGCGGGCCATCCGCCAGCTCGTCGAGGGCTTTGAATCCGGCCTGCGCTACCAGACGCTGCTCGGCGCCACCGGTACGGGCAAGACCGTCACCATGGCCAAGGTTATCGAAGCCCTGGGCCGCCCCACGCTGGTGATGGCGCCCAACAAGGTGCTGGCCGCCCAGCTGGCGGCCGAGTTCCGCGAGCTCTTCCCCGAGAACGCGGTCGAGTACTTCATCAGCTACTACGACTACTACCAGCCCGAGGCCTACGTCCCCGGCCGCGACCTCTTCATCGAGAAGGACGCCAGCATCAACCCCGAGATCGAGCGCCTGCGCCACTCCACCACCCAGAGTCTGCTCACCCGCCGCGACGTGATCGTGGTGGCCTCGGTGAGCGCCATCTACGGCCTGGGCAGCCCCGAGGACTACTACGCCATGCACCTGGTGCTGCGGCTGGGCCAGACGGTGCGGCGTGAGGAGGTTCTGGAGCGGCTGGTGGAGCTCTCCTACGACCGCAACGACATCGACCTGCAGCCGGGGCGTTTCCGCGCCAAGGGGGAGGTGATCGAGGTCTGGCCCGCCTACGGGACCGAGCCGGTGCGCATCGAGCTCTGGGGCGACGAGATCGATCGCATCCACACCGTCCACCCCATCAGCGGCGAGCGCGGCGCCGAGCTGGAGACCCTGATGCTCATGCCGGCGACCCACTACGCCACCCCGCAGGAGCGCCTGCGCCCGGCCATCCGGGCCATCGAGGCGGAGCTGAAGGCGCGGGTGGCCGAGTTCGAGAAGGCGGGCAAGCTGCTCGAGGCCCAGCGCCTGCGCGAGCGTACGCTTTACGACCTGGAGCTTTTGCGCCTCATGGGCCACTGCCCCGGCATCGAGAACTACGCCCGCCACCTCTCCGGCCGCGCCCCCGGCGAGCCCCCGTACACCTTGCTCGATTACTTCCCCGAAGACTTCGTGACCTTCATCGACGAGTCGCACGTCACCGTGCCCCAGATTCGCGGCATGTACAACGGCGACTACGCGCGCAAGAAGGTGCTGGTCGAATACGGCTTCCGCCTGCCCTCGGCCCTCGACAACCGGCCGCTCAAGCTGGACGAGTTCCTCGAGCGCACCGGCCAGATGGTCTTCGTCTCGGCGACGCCGGGCCCGGAAGAGCTGGAAATGTCGGGCCAGGTCGTCGAACAGATCATCCGCCCCACCGGCCTGCTCGACCCGAAGGTGACCGTCAAGCCCGCCGAGGGGCAGATGGAGGACCTGATGGCGGCGATCAAGGAGCGCGCCGCCAAAAACGAGCGGGTGCTCGTGACCGTGCTGACCAAGCGCATGGCCGAGGACCTGACGGCCTACCTGAGCGAGCACGGCCTGCGCGCCCGCTACATGCACCACGAGCTCGACGCCTTCGAACGCCAGGCGCTCCTGCGCGACCTGCGGCTGGGGCACTTCGACGTGCTCGTGGGCATCAACCTGCTGCGCGAGGG
>JALSMT010000085.1 GCA_026987375.1 Thermaceae bacterium
CGCACCGCCTTTACATAGCCATTTATTGTGATAAAATGTGAGCGTAGACATATTAGCTTCTCCGCTATTAAATGGCCGAGACTACCGTATCCCCCAAGCTGCGCGAGTGCGAGCTCTATCGTCCGCTGCCCAAGGAGTGGGTGCAGTGCACCGCCTGCCACCACTGGTGCGGCATCGCCCCGGGCGAAGCGGGCAAGTGCGGGGTGCGGCGCAACTTTGACGGCAAGCTCTACCTGGTCACCTACGGCAAGGCCGCCGCGGTCCACGTGGACCCGGTGGAGAAGAAGCCGCTGTATCACTTCCTCCCCAGCGAGCCCATCCTCAGCCTGGGCACCGTGGGCTGCAACCTCTTCTGCAAGTTCTGCCAGAACTGGCAGATCAGCCAGTTCCGCGAGTTCAAGGTAGACCCAAAAACCGGCGAGACCGACCGCTTCGTGGGCGAAGACTGGCCGCCCGAACGGGTGGTGGCAGCCGCCGAGCAGGTGGGCGCGCGCCTGATCGCCTACACCTACAACGAACCGGTGGTCTGGGTGGAGTACGCCCACGACATAGCCAAGCTGGCGACCCAGCGGGGCATGCGCAACGTCTTCGTTTCCAGCGGCTTCGAGACAAAGCACGCCTGGAACTACGTGGAGCCCTACCTGCACGCGGTCAACCTGGACCTGAAGGGCTTCAGCGAGAAGTTCTACCGCGAGATCACCGGGGCGCGGCTGCAACCGGTACTCGAAAACATCGAGTTCCTGGGCGGTGAGAAGTGGGGCAAGGTCTGGATGGAGGTGACCACCCTGCTCATCCCCGGGTACAACGACAGCCCCGAGGAGATCCGGGGCATGGCGCGGTTCTTGGCCGGGGTCAACAAAAGCGTCCCCTGGCACCTCTCGGCCGCCCACCCCGACTACCAAATGCGCGACATCCCCTACACCCCGCACGAGAAATTGATAGAAGCCTACGAGATCGGGAGGGAAGAAGGGCTAAACTTCGTCTATCTGGGCAACGTGCGCGACCTGGAGCGCTCCACCACCTACTGCCCCAGCTGCGGCGCGCCGCTGATTGCGCGCGACGGCTACCAGGTGCACGAACTCTGGCAGGAGCGCGGCGTCTGCCCCAAGTGCGGGGCCCGGATCCCCGGGGTGTGGGCCTAGAAAGGAGAAAGCAATGGTACGCAAACCCGCAGTGGCCGGAAGCTTCTACCCGGCCGAACCCGTGCAGCTGGCCCGGATGGTTGACGAGCTGCTGGCCATGGCGGCCTTGCCGCCGGCCGTCGCCCCCAAGGCGGTGGTGGCCCCGCACGCCGGCTACGTCTACTCGGGGCCGGTGGCGGCCTACAGCTTCCGCGCGCTCGAGCCCCTGGCCGGGATGACTCCCACGGTCTTTCTGATGGGACCCGCCCACTACCTGGCCTTCGAAGGGATTTCCACCGGAACCTTTACCTATTGGGAAACGCCCCTCGGCAAGGTTCCGGTCGATACCGAGCGCGTCGGAGAACTGCTCGAGCGCTCGGCGCTCTTTACCAGCGCCGACGAACCCCACCAACCCGAACACAGCCTCGAGGTGGAGCTGCCCTTCTTGCAAGCGGTGCTGGGCGAGTTCAAACTGGTGCCCCTGCTCTTCGGTCTCGTCGACCCGCTGGCCGCCGCCGGGCAGCTGGAGGCGGTGGTGCAGCCCGGCGACCTAGTGGTGGTCAGCACCGACCTCTCCCACTACCACCCCGACGAGGAGGCCCGCAAACTTGACGCCGCCACGCTGGAGGCCGCGCTGGTGCTGGACGCGCCGGTCCTCTTGCAGCGCGAGGCCTGCGGCCGCCACCCCTGGGCGGCGCTGACCGCGCTGGCCGCCGGCCGCTCTTGGCGACCCGAGCTGCTGGCCTACGCCACCAGCGGCGACACCTCCGGCGACCGTTCGCGAGTGGTGGGGTACGCCGCGCTGCGCTACGACTGAGCGTCGGGAGGGAACCGTGCTGAGCAACGAAGAAAAACGCACTCTGCTTGACATCGCCGAGTCGGCCATAGACCAGGCGCTGAAGGGCGTAACCCCCCGGCCGCCGGCGCTGGCGGGGCTGCCCCCGCGGCTGGCGCAGCCGGGGGCCAGCTTCGTCACCCTCACCCAGGGCGGCCGCCTGCGCGGCTGCATCGGCAGCCTCGAGCCGGTTCGGCCGCTGGCCGAGGACACCCACCAAAACGCCCTGGCCGCCGCCTTCCGTGACCCGCGCTTCCCCCCGCTCGGGGCGCACGAGTGGCCGGGCACCGACGTGGAGGTGAGCGTACTCTCGCCGCCCGAGCCGCTCCCGTACGCGAGCGTTGACGACCTGATCCGGAAGCTCACTCCCGAAATGGGGCTGGTGCTCGAGCAC